>NZ_PQFE01000008.1:0-123684 GCF_022342445.1 Tessaracoccus sp. ZS01
CCCCGGAGGCGCCGCCCGCTGAGTCCCCCACGCCGCCCCCGGCCGGCACCGGGCTGGTCGCTGCAGTGGAGCTGCCGGCCCCCGGCGTGCTGCCGGACCGCGCCGCGCTCGAGGCGAAGATCGGCGCCCTGGACACCTCCAAGCTCGTCCCGGCCGAGGGCGGTGAGCCCGTGGTGATCGGCTACGAGGTGATCGATGTCGCCAGCGGCGAAGTGGTGGCTGCGGCGCAGGAGAAGACCCCGCTCATCCCCGCGTCGAACACCAAGACGCTGACGGCGCTGGCCGTGATGAACGCGTTCGAGGGCTCTGAGACGTTCGCAACACGGGTCGTCCAGCCGGCCCCCGGTCAGCTGGTGCTGGTCGGTGGGGGCGACCCCATGCTGCGCAGCATCGCCAACGCGGAGGGCGCCTACCCCCAGCTGCCCACCACCGAGGAACTGGCCAAGCGCACCGTCGCGGCCCTGCGCGCCGCCGGGGTGACGTCGGTCACGCTCGGCTACGACGAATCGCACTTCGCCGGCCCGGGCTGGAACGAGACCTGGCCGGAGAACTACCGCGACCAGGTCACGGCCATCTCGGCCCTGTGGATCGACGAGGGGCGCGGCCCCAGGGGCGGCCCGCGAAGTCTCACCCCCGCCCTGTCGGCGGCCACCACGTTCGCCGCTCAGCTGAGCGCCCTGGGGGTCGCCGTGACCGGTGCCCCGGTCGCCGCGCCCGGCTCCGGCGACGCCGAGGAGATCGCCCGGATCGAGTCCCTGCCGGTGCACATCCTCGTGGAACAGTTCATGCAGCGCTCCAACAACTCCTTCACCGAGGTGATGGGTCACCAGTTGGCGGTCAGGACGGGGCACCCGGCCACGTTCGCCGGCTCGGTGGCAGCCATCCAGGAGCAGCTCACGCAACTGGGGATCTGGGATGAGGGCACCGTCCTGCACGACGCCTCGGGCCTCTCGCGGGGCAACCGCTTCACCCCGAACATGCTCGCGGCGGCCCTGGCCACGCTCGCGTCGGAGCCCCGGCTCTCCGTCATCCTCGACGGGCTGCCCACCGCAGGGGTCACCGGCACCCTCGCCGAGAGGTTCGCGGACCCCGTCTCGCGCCCGGCCCGCGGCATCGCCCGGGCCAAGACCGGCTCTTTGTCGCTGGTGGCCACTCTCGGCGGCACCACTCTCACTGCGGACGACCGGCTCCTGGCCTTCGCCTTCTTCATCAACGGCACGCCGGATGGCTTCGCCGCGCGGGTCTGGACGGACCAGGCCACCGGCACCCTCGCGTCGTGCGGCTGCTGATGGAACACGCCCCGAGCATCAACTGGCGCCTGGCCCACAAGGTCGCGGCGTTGCGCCCCGACGACCTCCCGGACCTCACCTCCCGGGAACTCACCCGCCTCGTCGCGGACCTCCGCGTGACCGCGCGGCGCGCGGGCGAGATCGCGGCGAAGCACCTGGGTCTGCAGGCGGTGGGCGCCACCCGCATCCGCGTCGTCGACTGGGACGGCTGGGGGAGGGGCGTGCGCGGCATGGTGGACGGCGCCGTGGCCGAACTCGGCCTCGGACCCGCCGACGCCGGTATCGCGGCACGGGGCACCGCGGTGCGCAACGGCCTGCTGATCGGCGTGGGGATGCGGGCGGTCAGCCGCCGGCTGCTGGGGCAGTACGACGCCTTCACCGGCTCGGACACCCTCTACCTGGTGGCGCCCACGATCGTCGCCCACGAACGCTCGCACCGCTTCACTCCTGCCCACTTCCGGATGTGGGTGGCGCTCCATGAGCAGACCCACGCCCTGCAGTTCCGGTTGGCGCCGTGGCTGCGTGACCACGTGGCCGAACGGATGCGCCTGGTGGTCCACGACGAGGTGCCGCTCGGCGAGGGCCTGCTCCAGTGGGCCCGCACGCGGGACGTCTCCGCCCTCCTGACCTCTGCCGACGCGGCCACCGCGATGGCCGAGCTCACCGCGACGATGACGTTCCTCGAAGGCCACGCGGACTACACCTCGGACTACGCCGGGCGGCGCCACGCACCCACCATCCCCGGCATGCGCCGGGCGTTCGCGAGGCCGGAGCGGGCGGGGCTGCTCGCCCGGCTGTCGAAGTCCCTGGACAAGAACGCCCAGTACCGCGACGGGCTCGAGTTCTGTCTGCGCGTACAGCGGCTGAAGAACCGCGCCGCCTTGAAGCGGGCCTTCGAACGGCCCGACAACCTGCCCACCGCGGAGGAGATCTCTGATCCGGCGCTCTGGCTGAAGCGGGTCCATGGCTAGGCGCGAGCTCGGCCAGGCCGCGCTGCGCGTCGCGCACGCCGTCCATGCCGTGCTGCCGGAGGCGGCCGTCGTCGGGTGCTCCGGTGGGGCAGACTCGCTGGCCTTGGCGCTCGGCGCCCAGTGGGCGGCGCGGCAGCGGGGCAGCAGCGTCAGGGCAGTGGTCGTGGACCACGGTCTCCAGGCGGGGTCCTCCGAGGTCGCGGTCAGGGTGGCTTCGCTGCTCGACGATCGGGGGATCGCGGCAGAGGTGGTGCGCGTCACGGTGGACGGGTCCGACGGTGGGCTGGAGGCCGCCGCACGGGAGGCCCGGCTGGGGGCGCTCACCGCCGCCGGCCTGCCGGTGCTGCTCGGCCACACGCTCGACGACCAGGCCGAGACGGTGCTGTTGGGCCTCCTGCGCGGCTCGGGTACGCGGTCGCTCTCGGGGATGGCCGCCTCCACCTCCTTCGCCGCAGCCCCGTCCGCCCCGGGGGGCGACGCCCGGGCCGTGACCCTCCTGCGGCCGCTGCTCGGGCTCCGGCGCGCGGACACGGAAGCCGCCTGTCGCGACTGGGACGTGACGCCCTGGGAGGACCCCATGAACGACGACCCCAGGTTCGCCAGGGTCGCCTTCCGGCAGCACCTCACGGAGTTGAGGCGGGCCGTCGGCCGCGACCTCGCGCCATCCTTGGCGCGCACTGCGCAGCTCGCCCGCGCGGATGCCGACCTGCTCGACGAACTGGCCGCCCGGGCGGTGCCGGTCGACGGCGACCTCACCGTCGACGACCTCGACCCCCTGCCAGACGCGCTGCGCTGGCGGGTACTGCACCGTTGGCTGGCCCGGGTGTCGCCCACGGTGGAATTCCAGCACGTGCTCGCCGTCGACGCGCTCGTCACGGACTGGCGCGGTCAGGGGGCCCTCGCCGTCCCGGGTGGCCAGGTGCTGAGGGTCGGACACCTGCTCACCGTGCGATAGGCTCGTCCTCGTGGATGCTGCAGACGTTTCAGGCGACCTCGAGAAGGTCCTCTTCACCAACGACGAGATCCAGGCCCGCGTGGCCGAGATCGCCGCCCAGATCGACGCCGACTATGTGGGTCGCAACCTGCTGTTGGTGGGGGTGCTGAACGGCGCGGTGATGGTCATGAGTGATCTGCAGCGCGCGATGCGCAGCCACGTGGAGATGGACTGGATGGCCGTGTCCAGCTACGGCGCAGGCACACAGTCCTCCGGAGTCGTGCGCATCCTGAAGGACCTCAACGCCGACCTCGAGGGCCGCGACGTCATCGTGGTGGAGGACATCATCGACACCGGCCTGACGCTGAGCTACCTGATGAGCAACCTGGCCACGCGCAACCCGGCGAGCCTCGAGATCATGACGATGTTCCGCAAGCCGGACGCCGCCCAGATGGATGTCGACGTCAAGTACGTGGGCTTCGAGATCCCCAATGAATTCGTCGTCGGCTACGGCCTCGACTACGCCGGCCGGTACCGCAACCTGCGCGACGTCGGCACGCTCGCCCCCCACGTCTACGCCTGAGCTCGCGTCCCGTCCGCTCTCAGCGGACCCGGAGGTCTTGCGGCCGCTGGTAATGTGACCGTGCGCCCGTGTCAACTCACGGCGCGTCCTTAACGCCGCCAGAGAGCTGACCCTAAGTTGCAGAGATTTTTCAAGAGCCCGTTCGCCTGGATTCTCATCAGCATCGTTTTCCTCATGCTGGGGATGCAGATGATCAGTTCAGTCACCGGCTACCAGACGGTCCCCACCTCGGAGACCCTGGAGTTGCTCGCCGGCGACACGAAGCTGACCGAAGTCATCCTGGTGGACGGCGAACAGCAGATCCAGGTCACGGACGACACCGGTAAGAAGACGCAGTCCCAGTGGGTGGGCAACCAGGTCGACGACGTGGTGCCGCTGCTCGAGAAGCGTGCCGAGGACGGCACCATCGACAAGTGGACCGGCCGCAACCCCACGCCCGGCCTGCTGCAGATGTTCCTCTACACTGGCCTGCCGTTCCTCATCATCATCCTGGTCTTCTTCTGGCTGATGCGTTCCATGTCCGGCGGCGGCGCCGGTGGGCCGCTGTCCTTCGGCAAGTCGAAGGCGAAGCTGGTGTCCAAAGACACCCCCAAGACGACGTTCGGCGACGTCGCCGGCGCTGACGAGGCCGTCGAGGAACTGGAAGAGATCAAGGAGTTCCTGGCGGAGCCCGCGAAGTTCCAGAAGCTGGGTGCCAAGATCCCCAAGGGCGTGCTGCTCTACGGACCGCCCGGCACCGGCAAGACCCTCCTCGCGCGTGCGGTCGCGGGGGAGGCGAACGTACCCTTCTTCTCCATCTCCGGCTCTGATTTCGTCGAGATGTTCGTCGGCGTGGGTGCCTCCCGGGTGCGTGACCTGTTCAACCAGGCCAAGGAGAACGCCCCCGCGATCATCTTCATCGACGAGATTGACGCCGTCGGCCGGCACCGCGGTGCCGGCATGGGCGGGGGCCACGACGAACGCGAGCAGACGCTCAACCAACTGCTGGTCGAGATGGACGGCTTCGACGTGCGCGGCGGTGTGATCCTCATCGCCGCCACCAACCGGCCCGACGTGCTCGACCCGGCGCTGTTGCGCCCCGGCCGTTTCGACCGCCAGATCGGCGTCGACGCCCCGGACGCCGACGGACGCGCCAAGATCCTCCAGGTCCACGCCAAGGGCAAGCCGCTCGCCAGCGACGTGGACCTCGTGTCCATCGCCCGCCGCACCCCCGGCTTCTCCGGCGCGGACCTGGCCAACGTGCTCAACGAGGCGGCGCTGCTGGCTGCCCGCATGAACGAGGAGATGATCCGCCAGCCCATGCTGGACGAGGCCATCGACCGCGTGATCGCCGGCCCCCAGAAGCGCACCCGCCTCATGGACGACCGCGAACGCCTCATCACGGCCTATCACGAGGGCGGCCACGCCCTGGTCGCCGCCGCGATGCCGGGCAACGACCCGGTGCAGAAGGTCACCATCCTTCCCCGCGGCCGCGCCCTGGGCTACACGATGGTCATGCCGGACGAGGACAAGTACTCCCGCACCCGCGGTGAACTCCTCGACCAGATGGCCTACATGATGGGTGGCCGCGCCGCGGAGGAACTCATCTTCCACGACCCGACGACGGGCGCCGCCAACGACATCGAGAAGGCCACCAAGGTGGCCCGGGCGATGGTGATGCAGTACGGCATGAGCGAGCGCGTCGGCTCCGTCAAGCTCGGCGGCGGCGACTCTGAGCCGTTCATGGGCATGCGCGGCACGGATTCCAGCCAGGAGTTCTCGCAGCACATGGCCGCGATCGTTGACGACGAGGTGGCCAAGCTGATCCACACCGCGCACCAGGAGGCGTTCGACGTGCTCGTGGAGAACCGAGCGGTCCTCGACGAGCTCGTGCGTCAGCTGTTCGCCAAGGAGACGCTGAACCGCAAGGAGGTCGACGAGGTGTTCAAGAGCCTGGCCCGGCGCGACAAGCGTCCCGCCTGGACGGGCTCCGATCTCCGCGTCCCGTCCACCGACCCCCCGGTCGAGGTGCCCCCCGCACCGGAACCCCTCCCCGAGCAGCCGACGAAGCTGCCGCTGCCCGAGACCGGTCCCTCCCCGTGGGGGCCGCCCACCGCACCCCCGAGCCACTGATGGCCGTGGACCAGCCGCGCGCCGCGGCCGCCATCCGTGAACTGCTCATCGCCCTCGGCGAGGACCCCGACAGGGACGGCCTGCGGGAGACCCCTGACCGGGTCGCCCGCGCCTGGGCGGAGCTGAGCGCCGGGTACCGCGCCGACGTGACCGAGGTCCTCGGCACCACGTTCGACATCTCACACGACGAGATGATCCTGGTGAAGGACATCGAGCTCGTGAGCCTCTGTGAACACCACCTCCTGCCGTTCACCGGCGTGGCGCACGTGGGCTACATCCCGTCCATGGACGGCCGGGTGGCGGGTCTGTCCAAGATCGCCCGCCTCGTGGAGATGTACGGCCGTCGCCTCCAGGTGCAGGAACGCCTCACGTCGCAGATCGCCGAGGCCCTCGTCGAGCACCTCGGTGCGCGGGGCGTCATCGTCGTGATCGAGGCCGAGCACACCTGCATGACCATGCGGGGCGTGCGCAAGCCCGGCTCGCGGACGGTGACCTCGGCGGTGCGCGGCCTGTTGCGCGACCCTGCCACCAGGGCGGAGGCCATGAGCCTGATCATCGGGCGGTGACCCGATGACACTCGTGATGGGCATCCTCAACGTGACGCCCGATTCGTTCTCCGACGGCGGCGCCTACCTGGACGCCGATGTCGCCATCACCCACGCCCGGGCCATGCTGGCCGCAGGGGCGTCCATGATCGACGTCGGGGGCGAGTCCACGCGCCCGGGCTCGGCCAGGGTGGGTCTGCGCGAAGAGCTCGGCAGGGTGGTGCCGATCGTCGCCGCGCTGGCCGCGGACGGCATCACCGTCTCCGTCGACACCATGCGCGCCAAGGTGGCCTCGGCCGCCATCGACGCCGGTGCCCGCATCATCAACGACGTCTCCGGTGGTCTGGCGGACCCGGACATGCTCGGGGTGGTGGCCCAATCGTCGGCGGATTTCGTGCTCATGCACTGGCGCGACCATTCCGCCCGGTTCCAGTCCACCGCGCAGTACGGCGACGTGGTCGCCGATGTGCTGGGCGAACTGCTCGGGCAGCGCGACAAGGCCCTCGAGGCGGGCATCCCGGAAGGCCGCATCATCCTTGACCCGGGCCTGGGATTCTCGAAGACGTGGGACCACAACTGGACGCTGTTGCGCCACCTCGACCGGTTCCAGGGACTGGGTCACCGGGTGCTGGTGGGTGCTTCCCGGAAGGCCTTCCTCGGTGAGCTGCTCGGCGGCCGCGAACCGTTGGGCCGCGACGGCGCCACGGCGGCCGTGTCGTTCTGGTCCGCGCTCCACGGGGTGTGGGCGGTGCGCACCCATGACGTCAGTGGACAGGCCGACGCCATCGCCGTCGCCCGTCGGCTGGACCGCGAGGCGCCCCTCGGGAAAGAGGTCCGGTAAGGTGCCAGTGGAAGCTAAGGGGGATCCCGCCATCGACCGAATCACGCTCACCGGGCTCACGGCCACCGGCTTTCACGGTGTCTTTCCGCAGGAACGCCGTGAGGGTCAACCCTTCGTCGTCGACGTCGAACTGGAGTTGACGGTTGACACCGTCAGCGACCAACTGGCCAACACCGTGAACTACGCCGAGATCGCCGCAGATGTCGAAGCCGTTGTCACCAGCGAACCGCGAAATCTCATTGAGACCGTCGCAGGCGAGATTGCGGACAGATGCCTCAGCCATGGGAGAGTGGACCGGGTCACGGTTACGGTGCACAAGCCCAAGGCCCCCATCAACCAGACCTTCACGGACGTATCCGTCACGATCAGCAGGAGCAGACATGTCTAACGGCCCCTTCGAAATCGATGTCGACACCCTCGGCAACCTGCGCCCCATCTCCAAGGTGGTGCTCAGCCTGGGTTCGAACCTCGGTGACTCGGCCGCAATCCTCCAGGAAGCAGTTGACTTCCTCGCAGAGACGCCTGACCTGATCCTCGTCGACGTGTCGCCCGTCTACCAGAGCGAACTGGTGGGGGAGGGCCCTGACCAGGGTGACTTCCTCAACATGGTGGTGGTGGCCGAGTCCACCCTCGAGCCCCTCACCATCCTGGACCGCTGCCTGGCGATCGAGGAGAACTTCGGCCGCAGCCGCGAGGTCCGCAACGGCCCCCGCACGCTCGACATCGACATCATCATGGTGGGGAAGCGCATCTCGGAGGGCGACATCGAGCTGCCGCATCCCCGCGCCCACGAGCGCGCCTTCGTGCTCGTGCCGTGGCACGACGTGGACCCGAACGGCGAGATCGCAGGTCACGGCCCCATCGCTGAGCTGCTGGACGACATCGACGCCAGCGTGCTCACGCCCCGCCGCGACATCACGATCCAAGCCAACACTGGCTTTTGACCAGTAGGGAGCCCAGGCCGAAGCTGGGGTTGACCACACCCCGGCAGGCCGTCGTATCGGTGCTGTCCGGGGCGGTGATCTTCGCCCTGGTCATCCTGGGGTTCGAGGCCGCCGGCCAGTTCCCGCCCGTGGTTCCCTGGTCCGTGCCCATCATGCTCGTCGGCCTCGCGTTGGCCGTGGCCATCTACAGCAGGGCTCTGCCCAAGCGGATCGAGGAGAAGCGCCTCGCGCCGCAGGAGGGCCTGGCCGCCCTCGCCGTCGGCAAATCGATGATCATGACCGGTGCGCTGTTCGCCGGTGGGCACATCGTCTACGTGATGCGCTATCTCTCCCAACTGGACGCGGCACTGCCGTCGGCCCGCGTGATCCAGGGCAGCGCCACCATCGTCGCGGCCCTTCTGCTGGCCGGCGCCGGCGCGCTGTTGGAACGGGCCTGCGTCATCCCCGACGACGACGATGACGAGGACAAGCCCGACGGGGCCTCGCCCTCGCCGGCCTGAGATAGCAGGCCGCCGGCAGACGCACGGGAAGACACGGCAACATGCCCGTTTCAATACACGGGTGTTTGTTCGACCGTACCTACAATGGGCGCCATGGTTGGTCGTCGCGCAGCTCACAAGTCCTCAGAGCGCACTATTGCACTCACAATTCTCGCCGTCGGCACCGTTGTCTCGCTCGCCTCGATGGCGGGCAACGTCTGGCTCGTCCGCGCGGGGGTCGTCGTCGCTGTCCTCATGGCGGTCGCTGCCGTCTATGTGGTGTGGCGTCAGCTCAGCTTCGAGCGGGTGCTGCACTCAGAAGAACTCAAGCACGAGGTGGATCTGCGCTCGCAGCAGGCGGACCGGCACCACGCCGAATCTGTTGCGATGATCGAGCGGTACAACGCCCGGGCAGACAACCTCAAGGCCGTGATCGCGAAGCTGCGTGGCCAGTTGGGAGCCGCCAAGTCGGAACTCAGCTCCATGCGCGGCAACAGCGTCTGGCTGCGCGCGGAGGTGGCTGAGCGGCAGGCCCGCATCGTCGCCCTGGAGAAGCGCATCGCAGACCTCGAGGCGGAGCGCGCCGAGCGTGAGGCCGAGAACACCGCCAACATCGTCGAACTGCCCAGCCGCGCGCTGCACCCCAGCATCGACGACATCTGGGGCGAGGACGAGCACCCCACGATGGTGGACATCGCCAAGCTCAACCTCGACGTACTGCCGGACCTGCGCAGGCACGCCTGAGAGGCGCAGTACCGCCCTACTTGTCCAGATCCCCGATGGAGTAGCCCAATGAGGCTATGACGTCGGGGATCTGCGCTGTGGTGGCGCCCTCGAGGGCCTTGCCCAGCGCGGACACGTTGGCGAACGACGGCGTGCGCAGCGCCACCCGCCAGGGAGTCTGCCCGCCCCGCGAGTTCATCAGGCACGAGGCGACCCCCCAGGGTGCCTCGATGTCGGTGCTGTGCTCGCCCTCCGGCACCCGGAGACGACGGGAGAGTTTGATGTTGACCTCACCAGGCGTCTGCGCCGCCAGGGAGAGGGCCACGCGGATCATGTCGACGGAGGTCCCCACCTCGTCGATCAGCACCCCGAGGCGGGCCTCGGCGTCTCCCGCGGTGCGGGTGTGGACTGGGCGGAAGACACTGCCGTAGGCGAGGTAGCCGTCGGCCCGCCGATCCGGGTCGAAACCGGCAGCCCGGGCCACCGGGCCGGTCAGCCCGAACCCCAGGCAGGCGGCCTCGTCCAGGATTCCCAGGCCGGAGAACCTGCTGGTCCGGTCGAGAGTCGCGCGGAGGTCAGCCGACAGCCGGGCCACGTCGTCCAACAATTCGTCCAGAGTGGCGAGCCACCCGTCGGGGGCGTCCGCGGAGAGGCCTCCCACCCGGTTCAGCATGGGGTGGACCCGGTTGCCGCTCCAGGCCAGGAAGCGGGTGCGGATCTCCTCAATCACCCGCCACAGGCGCTCATGTGGTTCCGTGCCGGGTGACACATAGCTGAGAAAGGAAAGGTGGGAGTGAATGCGGGCCAATTCGGCGAGGAGGGTGCGCAGAATGATTGCCCGTGGTGGGGCGCTGAGGCGCATGGCATTCTCCAGCGTGAGAGTCAGCGACAATTCACCACTGAATGCCGAGAGCCAATCATGCCTGTCCCCGAGCATGATCATGGTCCGGTAATCCCGCACCTCGAAGAGTTTCTCCGCACCCCGGTGGCCGTAACCGCTGGTCACATCCGCGGCGACAATGCGGCCGGCCTCAGTGTCGACGGCGATGGTGATCAGGCCGGCGCTCGTGGGGTGGCGTGGGCCTAGGTTGATTGGCCGGTGGTCAGGAAATGCGAGCCCGCCAACGCTGTATCTCGTGGAATTCATGGTGGCACCCTCTATTCATAGACCCGACCGAAGCGCTAATCTGCTGGTTATCCTAGCTTTCTAGGGATACATCCAATAAGGAGATTTCAATGGCCCGACTGGTCCGCGTGGTTCACATCGACGACTTCGACGGCGCCGAGGGTGCTAAGCCGGTGGAATTCTCCATCGGTGGTGACGCTTACACGATCGATCTCACGCCCGAGAATGAAGAGGCGCTGCGGGAACTGCTCGCCCCCTACATCGCCAAGGCGGACAAGGTCGGCCGCCGGCGTTCCTCCTCCGGTCGCGGTGGGGCCAAGAAGGTGACCAACTCCGACGTGCGCGACTGGGCTCGCGCCAACGGGTACAAGGTCTCCGATCGTGGCCGGATCGCCGCCGACATCGTCGCTGCGTACGAAGCCGCCAACTGATCTCCCGGCGGTGTACCACCGCCGGGCACCCTGGTCCATCCGCGGGTCTGTTCGCCGCGGGAGAAGCGTAGGACCTTTGTTCCTCTCCAAGCGTTAGTAAGCTTGAGACTCAAGTTGCCTCCGTGCGCGTCGCGCGGCAACGGGAAGGGAAGAAGTTCTTATGTTCGAACGGTTCACGGACCGAGCCCGCCGCGTGATAGTGCTGGCGCAGGACGAGGCTAAGCTGCTCAACCACAACTTCATCGGCACGGAGCACATCCTGCTCGGCCTCATCCATGAGGGCGAGGGCGTGGCTGCGAAGGCTCTGGAATCGCTGGGCATCGCGCTCGAGGCCGTGCGTGACCAGGTCGAGGAGATCATCGGCCAGGGCCAGCAGGTGCCAACGGGGCACATCCCGTTCACGCCGCGCGCCAAGAAGGTGCTCGAGCTCTCGCTCCGCGAGGCTCTGCAGATGAACCACAACTACATCGGTACCGAGCACATCCTGCTCGGCCTCATCCGCGAAGGCGAAGGTGTGGCCGCCCAGGTGCTGATCAAGCTCGGTGCTGATCTCAGCCGCGTGCGCAACACCGTGCTGCAGCTGATCACCGGCTACCAGGGGCGCGAGTCCTCCATGTCCGGTGCACCAGAGACCGGGGCTGAGAAGTCCAGCTCGCAGGTGCTCGACCAGTTCGGCCGCAACCTCACACAGGCTGCGCGTGAGAACCAGCTCGACCCTGTGATCGGCCGCGTGCACGAGATCGAGCGCGTCATGACGGTGCTCAGCCGCCGCACCAAGAACAACCCGGTGCTGATCGGCGAGCCCGGCGTCGGCAAGACCGCCGTCGTGGAGGGCCTGGCCCAGGCGATCGTGCGCGGTGACGTGCCGGAGACGCTGCGCGACAAGCAGATCTACACGCTGGATCTCGGCGCGCTGGT
This sequence comes from Tessaracoccus sp. ZS01, assembly GCF_022342445.1. Classification (NCBI taxonomy): domain Bacteria; kingdom Bacillati; phylum Actinomycetota; class Actinomycetes; order Propionibacteriales; family Propionibacteriaceae; genus Tessaracoccus; species Tessaracoccus sp. ZS01. The sequence continues at coordinate 11,897 of NZ_PQFE01000008.1, forward strand.
CGCCGGCTCCCGCTACCGCGGTGACTTCGAGGAACGCCTGAAGAAGGTGCTCAAGGAAATCAAGACCCGCGGCGACATCATGCTGTTCATCGACGAGATCCACACGCTCGTCGGGGCCGGTGCAGCCGAGGGTGCCATCGACGCCGCGTCGATCCTGAAGCCCATGCTGGCCCGCGGTGAGCTGCAGACCATCGGTGCCACCACGCTCGACGAGTACCGCAAGCACATCGAGAAGGACGCCGCGCTGGAGCGCCGTTTCCAGCCCATCCAGGTGGCTGAGCCCTCCGTCGCGATGACCATCGACATCCTCAAGGGCCTGCGTGACCGCTACGAGGCCCACCACCGCATCACGATCACCGACGAGGCCCTCGCGGCCGCGGCCACCATGGCAGACCGCTACATCCAGGACCGGTTCCTGCCGGACAAGGCCATCGACCTGATCGACGAGGCCGGCGCCCGCCTGCGCATCCAGCGGATGACGGCGCCGCCGGACCTGCGTGAATTCGACGAGATGATCGCTGCCAACAAGATGGAGAAGGACTCCGCGATCGACGCGCAGGACTTCGAGAAGGCAGCACGCCTCCGAGACGAGGAGCAGAAGCTTCGCGCGCAGCGTGCGGAGAAGGAGGAGGCCTGGAAGCAGGGCGACTCCGACATCCCCGCCGTCGTCGGCGAGGAGGAGATCGCGGTCGTGCTCTCCGGCTCCACCGGCATCCCGGTGTTCAAGCTCACTGAGGAGGAGTCCCAGCGGCTGCTCCGCATGGAGGACGAGATCGGCAAGCGGATCATCGGCCAGAGCGACGCGGTGCATGCGCTGTCGCGCTCCATCCGACGCACCCGCGCAGGCCTGAAGGACCCGAAGCGCCCCAGCGGCTCGTTCATCTTCGCCGGCCCCTCGGGCGTCGGCAAGACGGAGCTGACCAAGGCGCTCACGGAGTTCCTGTTCGGCGACGAGGACGCGCTCATCACACTCGACATGTCCGAGTACTCCGAGAAGCACACCGCCTCCCGGATGTTCGGCTCGCCCCCCGGCTATGTCGGCTACGAGGAGGGCGGCCAGCTCACGGAGAAGGTGCGCCGCAAGCCGTTCTCCGTGGTCCTGTTCGACGAGATCGAGAAGGCCCACCCGGACATCTTCAACTCGCTCCTGCAGATCCTCGATGAGGGTCGCCTCACGGACGCGCAGGGCAGGGTCGTGGACTTCAAGAACACGGTCATCGTGATGACGACGAACCTCGGTTCGCGCGACATCTCGAAGTCGGTCAACCTGGGCTTCTCCCGGGCCGACGACCATGGCTCGAGCTACGAGAAGATGAAGAACAAGGTGTCGGACGAGCTCAAGCAGCACTTCCGCCCCGAGTTCCTCAACCGCGTGGACGAGATCGTCGTGTTCCACCAGCTTCCGCAGGAGGACATCGAGCGGATCGTCGACCTGATGGTCGCCCAGATCGAGGGCCGCCTGAAGGACAAGGACATGGGCATCGAGCTCACGCCCGCGGCCAAGACGCTGATCGCCAAGCGGGGCTTCGACCCCGTGCTGGGCGCCCGTCCGCTTCGTCGCGCCCTGCAGCGCGACATGGAGGACATCCTCGCCGAGAAGATCCTCTTCGGTGACCTGACCGCCGGTCAGATCGTCCTGGTGGATGTCGCGGAAGAGGGAGCGGAGCTGCCGTTCACGTTCACCGGCGTCGTCAAGTCCGCCGTCGAGGCACTGGAACCGGCGAAGACCGCCGAGTAACCGTCCGTACAGCTGTCGCGGGGTGGGTCCGGAAGGGCCCATCCCGCGCTGCGTCCCGGCCCGCCTCAGGGTGGTGGGATGATGCCCACGCGCACGGCGGCGACGGCGGCCTCTGCCCGGCCGCGCACGCCGAGCTTGCGATAGATGGCGCTGGTGTGGTGCATCACGGTCTTCGGGGAGAGGACCAGGCGCTCGGCGATCTCCTTGTTGCGGTGCCCGCTCACCAGCAGGCGCAGCACGTCCCGCTCCCGGGCGGTCAAGTCGCCCGGCGGTGACGAGGTGGGTGCGGCAGCCGCGCCGGGGCTCGCGATCCGCAGTACATAATCGACTGCCTCCGCGGCGGCGCTCTCCAGCGACAGGTACGTACCTTCCTCCGCGCACCTGCCGAACTCGGCCTCGCCCAGGGAAGCGCTGGCCATCGCCACCGCCTCGTAGTACTGGGTCTGCAGCACTGAGGGGAGCGCGCCGAGGATGAGCTCGTTCCACTGCAGCAGTGAGCCGTGCAACCGAGCCGCGACCCGGGGATGCCCCATGCGGGCGGCCAACCGCAGCGTCAACAGCACGTGGGGCACCAGGGCGTTGCCGTTGCGGTTGCGGGCCACCAGCCGGTAGCGCGCGATCAGCCAGGGCGCGGAGCTGAGGGGGTCTGCGGTGGAGAGCGCCTGGACCGCGAGGAGCACCAGGGTGAAGGATTCGAGGCGCCGGTCACCCAGTTCCCGGGCGAGCGACAGCGCCCGGCGCAGGGCAGGCAGGCCGCCGGGGGAATCAGGTCTGGTGGACGGCAGCCGCCCGAGCAGCAGGGCGCTGTAGATCATCGCCTTCTGGTCTCGGGCGTTTTCGGCCCGCTGCCAGGCGGACATCGCGATGTCGGTGGCTCCCTTGTGGTCCCCCAGCACGTGGCGGATCGTGGCGACGCCGAACTCGAAGCGCGCCCGCCAGCCTTCCAGTCCGAGACGCGCGGCGATCGCCAGACCGTCAGCCGCGGACCTGCCGGCACGGTCGTAGTCGCGCAGCACGCCCAGCGTCAGGACTTCGGCGAGGCGTGGGAACAGCAGGTCCTCGGGGCGCCCCAGCGCTTCCGCTATCGCCACCCCGGCGTTGAGGTTCTTCTGGATGCGTGGCACCCGCTGGACCGCGTCCGGGGTGAAGGACTCGATGAGGGCCAACCAGGTGAAACCGTCCAGTTTCACCTCCAACGGGGTGTCGGCCCGGTTCAGGAGCCGGTACAGGACGTCGCCGATGATGTCCTCGTCGCCTCGGCGGTCCGCCTCCGGCAGGAGGTCGACGGCGAGCCTCGCGGCCATCGGGGGGTTGACCGCCTCCAGTTCGTGGACGGCGCCACGGGCGGCATCGTAGGTGGAGGCGAGCACGGCGATGGCCGACAGGTCGTCGCCGCTCGAGCGGTGGAGTGCTGCCTGCCGGGCGATGGCCGCGTACCGCTCGGGACCGACTGCTGCGTCGTGCTCCGCCGGCGCCCGGGGCGGTGGCTGCTGTTCCACCGGGCCGAGCGAGAGGGACGCGAGCAGCCCGCCGCTGAGGCGGTGCCGGGACACGGCGAGCACGGCCACTCCCTCGCGCTCCGCGGCCGCCGAGACCTGGGCCTCGCGTCCCGCCAGGTTCTCGGCGTGGTCTGCGACGAGGAGTTCCGGCTCCCACATGGAGGACCGCCCGGGAGCGGAGGTGCGGCGGGCCGGCAGCCTGCGCATCGCGGTGAGTACCCGCGCCAGCGCCTGGTCGGCGTCGAGCGTGGTCAGGTCGACGTGGGAGGGCTCCCGGTACTGGCCGGTCAGCCGCTGCAGCGCCCCCTCGACGACGGCGGAACGGTCACCTGCCGCGCCTCCGCTGACGCACACCACCCCTGGCGACAGCCGCGCGAGGACCGCGACCAGCCGATCTGCCATCTGTGGTGACATAGCCCCCGCACCTTCCACGCCCATCGGGCGCCGTTCGGGCAATCTTATCCCCGGTGTCCCTGGCGGGGCAGGGGGAAGGAAACTAATTTACGCGTGCGGCGGTGCCGGTTGCCGCGTCAACCAGGGCCCTGGCGGCGTCCACCACCGACGGAATCAGCTTCTCGGGTGGAAATCCACGATCAAGCTGCACGAACGCGGCCTGGAGGATGCCGCGGGTCAGGGCGACGTTGAGGCGCATCAGATCAGGGTCCGTCAACAGTGCGCGCCAGGCGCGGATCAGTGAGGCGCGCAGCACGTCGTGGGCCTGGTCCGCGATGGCGGAGGTCACCCTGGAGGCTCCAGGTTGCTGGGCCATCTGCATGAGCCACCCGTGGCCGGTGCTGGCGGCCTCCTCGAGGTTGGCTCGCACCCAGGCGACAACCTGGTCCCCGGGGTCCGACACCTCGGCGACGGCGTCACCGACCGTCTTGGACCACAGGGGGAGGTAGCGGGCCACGACCATGCCACGCAGGTCGTCGATGCTGTCCACGTAGCGGTAGATACTGTTGCGCGCGATGCCCGCGTCCTGCGTCACCTTCCCAGCGGTGAGGGGCAGCCCGGCGCGGAGCAGCGCCTCGGCTGCGTCGAGGAGTTTGACCTCCACCTGCGCGCGGTGCTCTGCGACGGAGGCAGCGGCGATCTTCGGCATGGCGACATTGTGTCACGCCGGAACGATCGCGCCCCCGACGAGGGTCAGCCGAACTGAGCGCGTGTCGAGTTTCGACGGCGAGGCCACCGTCGCCGTCTGGCCGTCGGGCAGCAGCACCTTCACCTCGACGTCGTCGATGGTGAGCGTCTGGTCGACGACCTGCAGTTCGACACCGTGCGGATCCAGCTGGAGCGAGGCCGGGCCGATGCCCAGCAGCTCGCCCGTGGCCAGGCTGCCCGTCCAGCCCAGGCGGCGTGCCTCGGCCTCGACGACGAACGCGCGGTAGCCCAGGAAGGCGGCCACCTGCCTGTTGTGCGGCCGCTCCCGCAGGATCTCGGGGGAGGCCAGCTGGAGCAGCCGGCCCTCGTCGAGCACGGCCACGAAGTCCGCGATGGTGTACGCCTCCTGGTGATCGTGGGTGACGTAGACGGCGGTGGTGTGGGTCTCGCGCAGGATCCTGGCGAGGTCGTCGGCCAGCCGGCGCCGCAGACCGGTGTCGAGCGCGGAGAGGGGCTCGTCGAGGAGGAGGGCCCGCGGCGACGGGGCCAGCGAGCGGGCCAGCGCCACCCGCTGGGCCTGGCCTCCGGACAGTTCGGTGGGCCTGCGGCTGCCGTAGCCTGCCAGGCCCACGAGTTCGAGCATCTCCTCCACGCGCTCGTGCTGCTCCGGCTTGGGGAGTTTGCCCAGACCGTAGGCGATGTTGCGGGCCACGTTCATCGTCGGGAACAGCTGACCGTCCTGGAACACGAGGCCGAAGTTGCGCTTGTGCACCTTCACGGGGGCGAGGTCCTCTCCGTCCCAGAGGATGGCCCCGGACGAGAGGGGTTGCAGGCCGGCGATGGCCCGCAGCAGCGTCGACTTGCCGGATCCGGACGCGCCCAACAGCGCCACGATCGTGCCCGGCTCCACCCGGAGCGAGACGTCGTCGACGGCGACGGTGCGGCCGTAGTGGACCGACACATCGCGCACTTCCAGACCGGTTACCACGCGGCCACCTCCTTCGGCCGCAGGCGTTCGGCGGCGGCCATCGTGATCCCTGCCAATCCTGCCAGCACCACGGAGGCGGCCAGCGCCACGCCGTAGTTCTCTGCGCCCGGGCGGCCGAACAGCCGGAAGATCAGCACCGGCAGCGTCGGGTTGTCCGGCCGGGCCAGGAAACTCGTGGCGCCGAACTCGCCCAGCGAGGTGGCGAAGGCGAACCCCACCGCCAGACCCACCGCCCGGCCGAGATGGGGCAGCTCGATACGGCGCACCACCTGCCAGGGCGTGGAGCCCAGCGTGGCCGCGGCCTCCAGTTGCCGGGGGTCGATAGCGCGCAGGGTGGGCAGCAGCGTGCGGACCACGAGCGGCAGGGCGACGACGGCCTGGGCCACGGGGATGAGCACGATGCTGGAGCGGAGGTCCAGCGGCGGCCGGTTCAGCGTGATGAGGTACCCGAAGCCCACGGTGACGGCGGACACGCCCAGTGGCAGCAGGAACAGTGACTCCAACACGGCCAGGGCCGATCTGCCCACGGCACGGCGGGGTCGCCGGGAGGCGATGAGCGCCACGAGCAGCCCGAGCGTCACGGCGATGGCCGTCGCTGCGAGGGCTGTGACCAGTGAGGTGCGGAGTGCTTCCCACACGCTGACTCCGGCGCCGCCCTCGGCGGCGAGTTGCAGGTAGTTGACGACGGTGAACCCACCGTCGCGGTGCAGTGAGCGCCACGCGAGGTTGGCGAGGGGGAGGCCGAGCAGCACCACGGCCACGGCCAGCGTCAGGCCGAGCGCCAGGCCGTCGCGGCGCAGGGAGAGGCCGCGCTCCGAGTCGACGTCGGGTTGCAGCCTCAGGGCGCGGGTCATGCGGGCCTGGGCGCGGCCGCTCAACCAGAGAGCGGCGGACACGATGATGAGTTGGGTGATCGACAGGGCGGCGGCGGACGGCAGGTCGAGGAGTTGGGTGGTGAGGAACCAGATCTCGGTCTCGATGGTGCGGTAGCGGGTCTGGCCCAGCACCATCACGATGCCGTAGCTGGAGGCGCTGAACAGGAACACCAGGGATGCGCCGGAGACGATCGCCGGCGTCAGCGCCGGCAGCGTCACGGTGCGCAGTGTGCGGAGGGGAGAGGCGCCCAGAGTGCCGGCGGCCTGGGCCAGGCGCGGGTCGAGGCGCGCCCAGAGGGTGCCCACCGTGCGCACGATCACGGAGTAGTTGAAGAACACCATCGCGGCGAGGATGGCGGCCGGGGTGCCGGCCAGGCCGAGCCAGCCGAGGAGCCCGTCGGGGCGCAGCAATGAGCCGAATGCGACGCCCACCACCACCGTGGGCAGCACGAAGGGGATGGTGATGAGGGCGCGCAAGGTGTCGCGGCCACGGAACCGGCAGCGGTAGAGGAGGTAGGCGCCCGGCAACCCGAGCACCAGACACAGCAGCGTTGAGGCGGTGGCCGAGCCGAGGGTGAACCAGATGGCCCCCCAGGTGCGGCGGGAGTCGAAGACTGAGCTGAAACCCTCGAGCGTCCATGAGGTGTCGTCGTGGAACCCCCGCAGCACGAGCGCGGCGGCGGGCCACGCGAAGAAGAGCGTCAGGAAGGCGGCCGGGACGAGCGCCGTCAGCGCCCATCCCAGCCGCCAACCCAGGGTCGATCTCACCCCATGGCCTCGGTCCAGTCACGGATCCACTGGTCACGGTTCGCGTCGATCTCTTCGGGGGAGACCTCCACCGGCGACGGCGCCAGCGGCGCGAAGCGGGCCCACTCCTCGGGCAGTTCGGTGTCGGTCACCGCGGGGTACATGTACATCTCGGTGGGGAACACGCTCTGCACATCGGGGCTGAGCAGGAAGTCGACGAAGGCGCGGGCGCCTTCCTCGTTCTGGGCGCCCGCGAGGACGCCGGCGTACTCGACCTGGCGGAAGCACGTGTCCAGCAGCGCCTCGGTGGTGGATTCGTCCCCGTCCACGGTGTACGCGGGGGAGGTGGCGTAGCTCAGCACCAGCGGGCGGGGCCCTGCGCCGTCGGCACCCGAGAAGTCCGTGTAGTAGGCCTCGGTCCAACCCGAGGCGACCTTCAGGCCGTTGTCCGCCAGGGCGGACCAGTAGTCGAGCCAGCCGTCGCCCTTCTCGCCGATGGTGGCGAGCAGGAAGGCCAGGCCCGGCGAGGAGGACGCCGGGTGGGTCACGACCAGGAGGTCCTTGTATTCAGGCTTCAGGAGGTCGTCGAGGGTGGCCGGGATCGCCACGTCGTGCTCGGCGAACCAGCGCTTGTCGGCGTTGATGCACACGTCGCCGAAGTCGATGGGCGTGAGGCCCTCGGTGGCCATGGCCTCGGCCTCCTCGGGAAGGGCCTCAGACTCGTAACCGGAGAGGACACCCTCCTCCGCGGCGCGCGAGGCGTAGGTGTTGTCGATGCCGAACACCACGTCGCCGAGCGGCGAATCCTTGGTGAGGATGAGCTGGTTGACGAGGGTGCCGCTGTCGCCGGGCTGGACGTAGGTCACGTCCAGACCCGATTCCTCGGCGAACTTGGCCTTGAGGTCGTCCGGCAGGCTGAACGAATCGTGGGTCACCACAGTCAGGGTCGACGACGAGGTGACCGCCTCGGACGTCTCGCCCGCAGGGCTGTCCGTGCCCCCCGGCGTGGCCGCGCCGCCGCAGGCCGCCAGCGCCAACACGGCGGTGCCCGCGATGGCCGAGTGTGCGAAGAACTTCATGTCCGCTCCTTCAAGAGGAGGGCTCGGCGGATGCCGAGGAGAATTCCCAACTCCCTACGCCGGTGCTAACCGGATCAGGTTTGAGGGTCTGCGGCCTCCCGCACTCTCAGCGCCCCGGTGGCGCTCCCCTGTGTTCGGCGTCCACCATAGCGCAGTCCGGGAAGCGCTCCGCAGGGGGTTCGGGGCTGACGGGCGTCTGTCAGGAACCGCTGGATTCCGTGATCCGCAGCAGAGCGTCGCGGATCTGGCGCGCACGGCGCGGGCCGATCCCGTCGATCTCCATCAACTGCGACACGGAGGCCCCGAACATCTCCTGCAGCGTGTACCTGCCCACCAGCTTCGACACCATCGGCGCCGGCAACCGGCCCACCCGGGAGAGGAGTCGCACGCCGCGCGTCTCCAGGCTCTGTTCCAGGTTGGCGTTCGCCCCGAACCCCAGCCGCTCCGCCACCAGGCCGCCGCTGAAGAGTTCCTCGGGGGAGAAGTTGTGCAGCGCCAGCAGGTCGAATTCCGAGGGGTCCGCCAGATTGTGCGCGTAGTCCTCCGTCAGCAGATCCGCGACCCCCTCGAAGTGGCTGGCCAGTTCCGTGTGCTGCAGCGCGACCAGCCTCCCCTCGACCCCGAGGATGTCCACATGGAACCGCATCTCGGTGGACAACCTGCGGGTGAGTTCCAGGCGGTGCGCGACGTGCGTGAGGTCGCGCAGGGTGACCTGCTCGCCGATCTCGAGCAGCGTGAACTGCTCCATCTGGTCCGTGAGCCGCGTGACCACGCGCGAGAGGGTGGCCAGCGTCTGGTTGGCCCGGCTGATCACCTGCGGCACGGTCTCGACGGGATGGCGCCGGCCGCCCAGGAACAGCGAGACGGTGCTCATCGAGGCCGACACGGTGACCACCGGCACGCCGGCCGACTGGGCGGTGCGGTCCGCCGACCGGTGCCTGGTGCCCGTCTCCGCCGTGGGCAGGTCGCCCTCCGGCACGAGGTGCACGCCGGCGGCCACGATGCGGCTGAGGTCGTTGGTGAGGATGATCGCCCCGTCGAGTTTCGCGAGTTCGCGGAGGTTCTGTTCGGTGCAGTCGACGCCCAGCTGGAAGCCTCCCGAGCAGACCTGCTGGACCTTCGTGTTGTTGCCCAGCACGATGAGGGCACCCGTGCGGCCGAGCAGGATGCGATCCAGGCCACCGCGCAGCTGGGTGCCCGGCGCGAGCAACCGCAGATAGCGGCGGATGGCGGACCTTGGCACCTGGACTCCTTACGTCGGGGTCAGTCTACGGGGGCGTCGTCGTACAGCTTGCGGCGCCTGTCACGACGCTTGACGCGACGGACCGGGGGCCGGTCCTCGAAGAGGATGCCGACCACCATGACCAGGCCGCCGATGGCGGCGATGAGGAAGAAGATCGCGCCCAGCGCCGGGTACCCCAGGAGGCGGGGCCCGACGTCGGCGACCATCAGCAGGGCGGCCGCCACCGTGATCGCGGCCAGGATCAGCGCGACCGACACCCGGTTGGCCACCTGGTGCAGCACCATGTGGAGCCGGTCCTCGTCGACGGCGTTGATGTTGAAGCTCAACTCGCCCTCGGCGAGGGAGTCGAGGATGCGGTTCGCGCGGCGGGGGAGCCGCTCGATGAACTCCTTGCCCTCCAGCCCGCTCAGCAGCGTCTGGCCGGCGCTCGGGCTGAAACCGGCGCGGAGGATGGTGGAGACGTTGGCGCGGATGGCCTCGATGGGCGTGAAGCCGGGATCCAGGTGCTGCGTGGCCTGATCCAGGTTCAGCAGCGCCTTGCCCACCATCGTCATCTCCGCGGGAGGACGGAGTCCGTGTTCCCCGGAGAGCCGGGCCAGTTCCATCAGCACGGTGCCCGCCTGGAGATCCGGGCCCATGGCGAGCGTGGTGGACACGAGGTGGGTGACGGAGTCACGGAAGGCCGCCGCATCGTAGTCCTCCAGCGGGTGGCCCATCCCGGCCAGCACCATGGCCGCGGCCTCGCCGTCGGCGTCGCCGATGGCCACGAGCAGCTTCACCAGCGACGTCCGGACCCGCGCGGGCAGACGCACCACCATGCCCACGTCGAGGATGGCGATGCGGTGGTCCGGGGTGAGGAACAGGTTGCCGGGGTGGGGATCCGCGTGGAGGATGCCGTCCACCAGCATGGCCTTCAGCATGAAGTGGAACAGCGAACCCGCCAGCGCCGGGCCGTCGACGTCGAGCAGTTCGATCCTGCCGACGTCGGTGATCTTCTTCCCGGGCATCAACTCGAGCGTGAGCACCTCGTCGGTGGAGTAGTCGTCGATGGGGGTGGGCACCACGAGGTCGCGTTCGTCCTCGGCGAGGTCCGCGAACAGGCGCAGGTTCGCCGCCTCCTTGCGGTAGTCCAGCTCGTCGGCCATGGAGCGCCGGAACTGGGCCAGCATCCGCGCGGCACCGAGGCGGGGGCCGACGGGTGTGTTGTGGTCCACGAAATCTGCCAGGCCTGCGAGGGAATCCAGGTCGTTGCGCACCCGGTCGCGCACGCCGGGGCGCAACACCTTCACGACGACGTCGCGGCCGGACTTCGTCACCCCCCGGTGCACCTGCGCGAGGGAGGCGGCGGCGATCGGCACGTCGTCGAACTCCGAGAACATCGCGTTCACGGACGCGCCCAGCGACTCTTCGATGCGCGCGCGAATCTGTTCGACGGGCACCACTTCGACGTCGTCCTGCAACCGGCTGAGCTCGTCGGTGTAGACGGCGGGCAGCAGGTCACGCCGCGTGGACAGGAGTTGCCCGAACTTGATGAAGGTGGGGCCCATCTCCTCGAGCGACCGCGTGAAGTTGCGCGCGTCCTCAGCCGTCTTGTTGCTGTCCGGCGAGTCACCAGGGATCTCGGAGCTCTGCGTGCTGAAGGCGCCCATGTGGCGCACCAGCAGCGTGCCCAACCTGGTGATCATGGCCATGTCCGGCATCGTTGCTCCCTGTCCCTGGTTCTGCCCACAGCGTAGTCGACCCCGGTTTCGCCGGTTGACCTTCACGCGACGTGAGGCTTTACGTTCTGAGGCATGACACGAAATGCCCAGACCCTGATCAATCAGCTCGATTCCCCCGTCGGCACCGACCGTCGCATGGCCGCGCTGGCTCTCGGGTCCATCAAGGACCCGGCCGTCGTCCCGGCGCTGCTGGCGCACCTGAAGACGGAGACCGACGGACGCGTGCGGGAGGACCTCACGTGGGCCGTCGTGCAGCACGCCGACGAGGCGAACGACGAGATCCTCGCCATGCTGCAGAGCGACTCCGAGCACGTCCGTTTCACCGGCGCCCACGTGGTGAGCAAGGTGGGCAACCCGGAGCACTTCGAGCACGTCCGTGCGCTGGTGGCGGACCCGCACAAGGACGTCGCACTCAAGGCGTACCGGGCCGCTGCCAACACGGGCGGCCATCTGGCCGCCGGTGACCTGGCCGCGCGTCTGGGTGACGGCGACGACTGGCAGCGCGACGCGCTGAGTGACGCCTTCCGCAAGCTGGGCGAGGGTGGTGTGGCCGCACTGGTGGCACGGCTGACCGACGAGTCGACGGCCGTGCGTGAGCACGCCGCCGAGGCGCTCGGCTACGTCGGCGGACCCGAGGCGGACAGCGCCGCTGAAGCCCTGGAGAAGGCCACGGCCGACGAGGACGCCGACGTGCGGCTCGCCGCCGTCTCCGCGCTCGGTCAACTGGGCTACGCCTCTGACGAAGCCCTGGCTCGCGTGGCTGAGGGCGACGACCGCTCGCTCGCGGCCGTCGCGCGTCGCTTCCTCGAGGAGCGGGTGCACAACCCCTCCTGAGCTCCCCCGGTCAGCCGCCGAGATGCTTGGGCTGGACGGGTGTGAACGGCACCGCGCCGAGGCGGTCGGTGCCGTCCTCGTCGATGTCGTCGTCAAGGTCGTCGTCGTCCGCATCCAGGATGGTGCCGGTGTCGGAGTCGATCGCCGGATCGTCTTCGAGTTCGTCGGCGATCTCCTCGTACGAGCGGCGGGGGTCCTCCGCTCCCGTGTCCGGGTCCTGCGCCTTCACACCGGGGAGGGGAGTGATGTCCTCTGGGAGCTGGCCGCTGCCGTGGTACTGGTCGCTGTTCATTGCCGTCCTCCTGTTTCGGGTGATCGACGCTACCAGCCGGGGCGCTCATTCGGCGGTCAGCGGCGACGCGACGTGGGGCGGCGGGCTAGGACGACCCGAGCAACCGCCGCGCCACCAACCGGGTGCGATCGTCTGTCGACGAGGCCTCCTCCCGGATGGCGGCGGCCGCCTCGGGTTCGGGTCGTTCGCCCAGCGCCAGCAGGGCGGCCAGGCGCACCTCGGGGTCCGCGTCGTGCAGCGCGGCGATGAGCACCGGCACGTCGGCCGGGTCCGCGTGACCTGCGAGGGCCTCGATGGCGTGCAACCGCGCGACGGCCGAAGCGTCCACGGCTGCGTCCCTGAGCAACCACCCAGCTTCGGGGATGCGCCCGAGGCTCCGGGTCACCTCCTCACGCACCGCGCCGCGCTCATCGGAGAGCAACGGCACCAGCAGCTTCGCTGCGGCCTCACCGCCGACCTGTCCCAGCCCGAAGGCAGCCTTGGCGGCGACCTCCTCAGAGTCGTCGTGCGCGAGTTCTCCCAGCGTGGCGATCCCCACCGGGTCGCGGAGTTTGCCCAGGACGTGGGCCAGTGACCGGCGGGCCTGCTCGTCACCGTCCCTGAGCGACGCGATGGCGTTCATCACGACGGCGCCGCGGTGCACCAGCGCCCAGGTGGCCGCCTCCCTGACGCCCGGCTCCGGATCTGAGCGGAGCCTCTCCACGAGGTCTTCGACGGCGGCCGCCCCCTGCTCGGTGAGCGCCGCCCGGAACCGCACATTGGGGTCCTCGTGTTGGAGTTGTTCGCCCAGCGACAGCACGTCGAGCACGTCGTCCCACCCGGTCTGCGCGGCTGCCCGCAGCCGCTGGAGCCGGGCCAGCCGTTCCTGCTCCTCGCCGATGCGCGCCTCGACGGCCACGATGTGCCGGCCGATCAGTTCAGCCGCGTCCGTTCCCGGGTCGTCCAGCACCTGCCGCACCTCGTCCAGGCTGAGGCCCAGCGACTTGAGGTGCTGAACGGCCAGCAGCCGCTCCATGTCTTCCGGCGAGTAGAGCCGGTAATCAGAGTAGGAACGGCCGCTTGGCACCAGCAGGCCGAGCTCGTCGTAGTGCCGCAACGTGCGGTGCGTCAGGCCGGTGAGGCGTGACACCTCGCCGATGCGGAGCCACTCAGTCACGGCCGGCCAGCTCGGTCAGAGCCCCGAGGATGATGTCGAGGTGGGCGTCGATGCTGTCGGCTGCCGTCCTGGCCGCCGCGTCGCCACGGCCGTACGGGTCCGGCACGTCATCAGCGGTGTCCGAGGTGCGGTGCCTCCAGAGGTGCTCCGTGACGCTGCTGAGGGTGGCGGACTCCGGCAGGGTGGCGAGTTCCCGGGCGATGTGCCCGATGACGAACACCTTGCGGCCCAGCGCCGGCCAACTGTCGAGGATGTAGCGACGGTGGTCTGCGGCCATCGCGATCACCAGGTCTGCCTCTTCGAGCATGGCCCGGGTCAGTTGCTGGGCGCGGTGGGTGGAGGAGTCGCCGTCCACGACACGTGCCGCCATGGGCGGGTCGATCTCATGCCCGACGAGGGCCTGGATTCCTGCCGAGAGGAAGCGGAGACCCGGCACCCTGCGCGCCCGGGCGACGACATCTGCATAGGCCGAGCGGCAGATGTTGGCCGTGCAGACGAACATGACCGTGTAGGGCCTGCCCGGCATCCTTGCCGCTGCTGTAGCGGCCTCCCCGGTGGCCTGCAGCGGTGCGGGCTTGGCCCCGGGCACCTTGTCGATGAGGCCCAGCCACGCGTTGTCCGGTGTGAAGCCGGTGGCCTTGATCTTGTCGAGCCGCAGCAGGGCGGGGGATGGGGCATCGGCAACAGCCGAACTGTGCACCAGAGCCGGATCTGCGCCGACGATCTGGAACACCCGCTGCGCCGCCTGCGCCCAGCTCACCGACCGGCCGTCACCGGTCAGGTTGTAGACGCCGGGAGCGGCCCCCGTCCGGACCAGGTGGATGATTCCCGCCGCGAGGTTGTCCGTGAAGGTCAACCGGCCGAAATGATCTCCCAGCACGGTGACCGACTGGTGGTGCCGGGCCCGGGCGGTCATGTCGCGGAGGAACCCCTCATCCGAGTCCATCACCCACCCGGTCCGGATGATCAGGTGCCTGGGGACTGTCGCGGCGATCAGTTCGCCAGCCGCGAGCACCTGTCCGTGCGGATGGCTGAGATCGAGCGCGTCGGTTTCGCCGTGCTCTGGACCCGGGCCCTGGAAGGCCCCGTCTGCCGAGAGGTGCACGTAGCGCAACCGGTGCGTGCGGGCGATCTCCGCGAGCCGGTGTGCCCGGCCGGCGGCGGACGACCACGTCTCTTCGCGCTCGAACTGGTCCGGGAGACCGGTGGGCAGTCTGCCGGCTGCTCCGATGATGGTGTCGAACGCCCAGAGGTCGACGGGGGCCGCTCCAGCATCGAAGGCGGAGGAGGGCAGGCCCACGGCCTGGGGGAGTTGGCGGGCCAGGGCCCTGCCCAACGAGGTGTCGGTTCCGACGACCAGCGTGCGTCGTGGGGGCATCGGCGGGGCGTCCCGCAGCAGCGGCAGCGACGCGTCACGCTGGGCGACGAGGGCCCGGTCCCGTGAGATCGGCCACGGGATGTTCAGCGCCGGGTCGAAGAGGTTCGCGGTGGCGGACTGCTTGCGCGCGTCTGGGGTCCAGTGGTGTTCCAACAGGTAGGAGAACGTGGTGCCGTCCTCCAGGACCTGGTGGGCGTTGGCCACCCCGCGCGGCACGAACACGGCCACCGAGGTGTCCAGGTCACAGTAGAAGGTGCGGCCGAAGGACTCGCCGGGCCGGAGATCCACCCAGGCGCCCATGGCGCGTCCGCTGGTGAGCGTGATAAGCCTGTCCCATGGCTCGGCGTGGAAGCCGCGCGTGACGCCGCGGTCCACGGTGTGCGTGACGTTCTGCTGCATCGGCCCGAAATCCGGCAACCCGGCCGCACCGAAGGACGCCCGGTGCCAGTTCTCCTTGAACCACCCGTCGTCGTTGTACTGCACGTTCAGGTGCAGCACCAACAGCCCCGGGATGGAGGTGGTGGTCTTCACGTGTTGCTGCCCTCCGTCTGCTGTCTGCGCCCTCGTATCCTAAGCCGCGCCGAGCGGTGGCGGCGTGCGCATCCTGTCACCGCGGCAAACCGCTCAACGGGGCCGGGCGAGGTCAGGGCCGCCGGAGATCCAGTACCCCCAGGGCGTCCGCCAGAGTGGGGACCTCGACCACGCGCAGGTTCCCGAGCTTGGGCACCCGGGCCGTGACGTCGCGCGAGCCGGTGGGGATGATGGCCAGTTCGAAGCCGAGCCGGCCCGCCTCTGCCAGACGACGCTCGGCACCCGGCACCCTGCGGAGGTCTCCGGCCAGGCCCACCTCGCCCAGGGCCAGGAGCCGTTTGGGGTAGTGCCTGTCCAGGGCGGCTGATGCGATGGCCACTGCCGCGGCGAGGTCTGCCGAAGGGTCTGTGACCCGGGCTCCGCCCACCGTCGAGGCGTAGACGTCGAACGCCGACAGCGGCAGCTTGACCTTGCGCTCGAGGACGGCCAGCACCATGGCGATGCGGGAGCCGTCGAGCCCGTGCGTGGTGCGGCGCGGCGACGACTGCGGCGAGGGGGCGATGAGCGCCTGGATCTCCGCCAGCAACGGACGCCGCCCTTCGAGCGTGACGGTGACGCAGGTGCCCGGCACCGGCTCGTTGTGGGCGGTGGTGAACAGCCCGGACGGGTCCGGCACCTCGACGATGCCGTTCTCGCTCATCTCGAAGCAGCCCACCTCATCTGCGGGGCCGTAGCGGTTCTTCGTGGCCCGCACCATGCGGAAACCTGAATGGCGGTCTCCCTCGAAGGTGAGCACCACGTCCACCAGGTGCTCCAGCGTGCGGGGACCGGCGATGCCGCCGTCCTTCGTAACATGCCCGACGATGATCGCCGCCATGTTCTCGCGCTTGGCGACGCGGGCGATGGCGGCGGTGATCTCGCGGACCTGGCTGGGGCCGCCCGGCGCGCCGTCCGCGTCCGCGGCCGAGATGGTCTGCACCGAGTCCAGCACCAGCAGGGAGGGGCGCACCTGTTCCATGTGGCCCAGCACCGTGCCGAGGTCTGTCTCTGAGGCGAGGTACAGCTCGTCGTCGACGGCGCCTGTGCGCTCAGCGCGCAGCCGCACCTGGGACGCGGACTCCTCGCCGGAGATGTACAGCGTCTTCTCCCCGGAGCGGGCCCACTTGGCGGCGACGTCGAGCAGGAGCGTGGACTTCCCGACGCCGGGCTCGCCCGCCAACAGCACCACCGCGCCGGGAACGAGGCCGTCACCCAGCACGCGGTCCAGTTCGGCGATGGTGGTCAGCTTGCGCTGGGCCGAATCTGTGGGCACCTGGGAAATGGGCACCGCCTGCTGCGTCGGCACGGAGGAGGCCACCGCACGCAGCCGTGGCGCCCCGCGCTCGACCACCGTGCCCCAGGCCTGGCATTCGCCGCAGCGGCCGACCCAGCGCACGGACGTCCAGCCGCACTCGGTGCAGTTGTAGGTGTCCTGTTTCTTCGCCACGCGCTTGAGCCTAGGTCACGGCGCAGACAAAGTGTGGACGAGCCGTCGTCGGTGGCCCCACGAACTAGATGGTGACGGTGCCCCTGGAGGGAGTGTCGAACGTGACGGAGTTGAGGCCGGGGGTGCCGTTGGGCGACACCAGGTCGAGCTTGATGCCGTCGATCTGGTCCGCCACGTCCACGCCGAGCCATTCCGAGAGGCGGTCCGCCGAGCCCGAGATCTGCAGTTCCTTCAACGCGCAGTCGCCGTGGAGAGCGGCGGGGCGCAGCGAATCATCCGACTTCCACTCGAGGAAGTAGGGGAGCTGCGGATCGGCGATGAGCCCGCGAATGCCGATCTGGACCCACTCGAGCCGGCGGCCGTCTGGGAACAGGCGTGAGCCGGGCACTGCGGAGCGGTCGAGGCGCTTCTCGTAGGGGGAGATGTCGTTGACGCTCAGCACCCAGCCGAGCCAGCCGCCGCCCATTTCGGAGCGGGCGCGGACCGCCTGGCCGAAGGCGGCCTTGTCGGCTGCGGGGTGGTCGAGCACCTCGACCACCTCGATGTAGCGGGCGTCCGCCAAGGGGATGATGTGGTTGCGCGTACCGAAGCGGGGGTGGAAACCGCCATCCTTGTATTCGGTGCCCAGTGCGTCAGCCAGTCGCTCAGCCTCACCCTTGAGACCTGCGGGACCGGTTGCGAAGATCAAATGGTCGACGTGCATACCGACATTCTTCCCCTCGTGGGGGCGAAACGACTAATCGGGGCTTGCCGGGGGCCATCCGGGCGGTACCCGCCCTCGCAATCCTGCGGGGGTTCGAGCGGATCGGTGTGCGCGGTAGGGTGGCGATGTGACCCAGTCGAAGGTTCTCTTGTCGACCACTTCCGTGTACCCGGAAGCCTCCGCGAGCGCGTTCGAGCTGGCGGCAGCGCTCGGGTACGACGGCATCGAACTGATGGTCGGCGTCGACGCCCTGTCCACAGACATCGGGGCCGTCGAGAAACTGGCGAACTACCACGGCATGCCGGTGCTGTCGGTCCACGCGCCCACCCTGCTGATCACCCAGGGCACCTGGGGCTCCGACGCGTGGGGCAAACTCAAGCGCTCCGGTGAGGCGGTGCAGCACCTGGGTGGCGACATCGTCGTGGTGCACCCGCCCTTCCGCTGGCAGCGTGAGTACGGTGCCGGCTTCGTGGACGGCATCAAGCGGCTCAACGCCGAGGGGGACGTGAAGTTCTGCGTGGAGAACATGTTCCCCTGGCGCACGCCCGCAGGTCCGATGCAGACCTACCTGCCGGGTTGGGATCCCACGCCCTATGACTATGACCACCTGGCCTTGGACCTGTCCCATGCCTCCACCTCGCAGCGCCAGTCGATGGACTTCGTGCACGCCTGGGGTGACAGGCTGGCCAACGTGCACTTCACGGACGGCCGCGGGTCCTTCAAGGACGAACACCTCCTTCCCGGGGAGGGGGACCAGAACGCCTGGGGCGTCCTGGCCGAGATCGCGCGTACCGGGTACACGGGGCACATCGTGCTCGAGGTGTCGACGCGCCGGGCCCGCTCACGGCACGAACGCGAAGACCTGCTGGGCGGGGCCCTCCAGACCGTGCGCGACACGCTCGCCAAGGCACAGGCCGGGGCCCGCTGACATGTCTCGGCTCAACAGCGCAGTGCGCTCCGTCATCCGTTCGCGCTGGGTGCAGGCTGCAGCCCTGAGCAGCGGCGTGGCAGAGGAATTCGCCAGCGCGTACGTGGTGCCTGCCGAATCCGACGCCATCGCGGTGGCCCGCAAGCTGCAGAAGCAGGGCCTCGAGATCTCGTTGGCCTACCTGCCCACCAGCGACGACGAGTCGGAGTCGCCGGGCCGCATCCTGGAGACGCTCGAGCACCTGGGCGACCTTGCCCGGGGCGCCGAACTGTCGGTCAAACCGTCGTCGCTCGGCCTGCGTGCCGACAGGGTGGCGGCAGCAGCAGTGCTGGACGGGTTGTGCCAGGCGGCAGATGACGCAGGGGCCCTGATCACGCTCGAGATGCAGGGGGCCGACGAGTACCAGCCCACGCTGGACCTCTGGCAGCGGGCCAGGTTGGACCACCCCCTCCTCGGCATCACGTTGCCGGCCGACATCCGACGCGCCGAGCGTGATGTGGCCAAAGCTGCCGGTGCCGGTGCCGGTGCCCGCGTGCGGCTGTGCGTCGGTTCCTACCCCGTGCCACCGTCGATGGGTTACCGCAGGGAGCGCGACAAGCAGTTGGCACTGGTGCGCTGCCTCCGCGTCGCCATGGAATCCGGTGCCTACGCCATGCTGGCCTCGCACGACCCCACGCTGATCGCCATCGCCCAGGACCTGGCGCGGCGCAACGCCATCCCTCGCGACGGGTTCGAATTCCAGATGTTCTACGGCGTGCGGCCGCTGGAGCAACGCCGCCTGGCGGACATCGGCTTCAGGTCGCGCACCTATGTCCCCTTCGGGCGGGGCTGGTTCGAGTACCTGACCACCCGCGTCGCCGCCCGCCCCCGCACAGCGTTCAGCTACCTGCGCGCGGTGGCCGACAAGAGTTGAGGCCATGACAGTCACGTCCGTTCCCCGCCCGGGGCTCCAGCGCCTGCGCACCGAGATCGTTGTGGTGCTGCTCATCTCCCTCGGCCAGTCGGCGGTCTACGCCCTGCTGTCGATCATCAACAAGCTCACCCGCCCGGAGCCGCTGGCGCAGCAGGTGACGCGGATGAACACGTCCACCACACCGGACCGGCCGTGGCTCGACCTCGCGTACCAGCTGGCCGGCCTCATCTTCCCGCTGATGCCCGTGGTGCTCGTCCTGTTCCTGCTGGCCGTGCACCACCGCCCGGCCGAGGGTCCCTGGCGCGTGATGGGTTTCGACCTCCGCAGACCCGGTTTCGACCTGGTGTGGGGGTTCGGCGTGTTCGCCGTCATCGGCGTCGCCGGCCTGGCCTTCTTCATCTTCGCCCTCCAGATCGGCATCAACACCCAGGTCCAACCGGCCAACCTCGCGGACAACTGGTGGACGGTGCCCATGCTGCTGGCCAGGGCGGTGATGAACGGCGTGCTCGAAGAGGTCGTGATGGTGGGCTACCTGTTCACCAGATGGGCCCAGCGGGGTGGCCAGATGTGGGTCATCCTCGTGGTGAGCGCCGTGATCAGGGGCGGCTACCACCTCTACCAGGGCTTTGGCGGCTTCATCGGCAACCTGGTGATGGGCCTGGTCTTCGGCTGGCTCTACCTGAAGATCAAGCGGGTCATGCCGCTGGTGGTCGTCCACACGCTGCTGGACATCGTCGCCTTCCTCGGTGCACCGCTGCTGCCCGTGGTGATGGGGTGGGTCGGGCTCTGATCAGCCTCTGTTCGCGGAGAGCGGACGTCGGACAACTCGGATGAGCGTTTGGGCGCCGCCCTAGGAATTGTTCATCCAAAATTCGTACGGTTGCGGTCTGCGAGACGACGAGTGGGCGCTGACGCCCACCTGCGAAAGGCCGACGATGAATGCAGCCCCCACGAGCGCTCAGTGCTCCCTCCGAACGATATTGACAGGGTTGCTGAGCGTAGCCCTCGCGTTGGGGAGCCTCTCCCTCGTTCCCACATCGGCGACGGCAGCAACGACCCCGGCGGTGGGGCAGTGGGTCGACGTCAACATCGGCCGGGTGAAGATCCAATCGGTCGCGCCCGACAAGGCAGAATATGCCGTGGGCGACGTCGTCACCCTTGAGTTCCGCATGGAGTCGAACGCTGCGGCACCGGCGCGGGACATCGTCGCCAGTTCCACCACGCTGGCCAACGCCACCAGCTGCAGCTGGCCCAATTCCAACTTCCCCGCGGGTACGGACGGCAAGTACACCTGCGCACTGACGGGAACGCCTGCCATCACCTACACGGTGACCGAAGCCGACGCCGCGGCAGGACAAGGGGCCTTCGACCTCACCTGGACGCAGTATCCCCTCGTCGGAGGTGTGCGCACCGGAGACCCGATCGTCACCACGCTGAACGGCACCCTCCCCGTCGCCAGGCCCGCCGCCCCCGAGGCGCCGGATCTCGCGGCCATCGCCGACGTGTCCGTCAACGTCGGCTCGCCGGTCTGGGTCACGCCCAGCGCCACCGGCACCGCCCCCATCGCCTACAGCGCCACCGGCCTCCCCGCGGGCGTCTCGATCAACGCCACCACGGGCGTCATCTCAGGCAACCCGGCCGCGGCCGTGGCCGCCGTCGTGACCGTCACGGCCACGAACTCCGTCGGCTCCGACACTGGCACCTTCACGCTCACCGTCAACGACACGCCGGCCGGAACCTGGGCGCCCGCTGACGGCCTGGCCGCAGGCCTCGAGCTGCACGACCTGGCCAACCGCGGCGAGAACGGCTGGCTCCGCTACCGCATCCCCGCGCTGTCGGTGGCCCCCAACGGCGACATCCTCGCCTTCTACGACGGCCGCCCCTCAATGGCCGACCTTCCCAGCAACATCACCATGCTGATGCGCCGCTCCACCGACGGCGGCGAGACGTGGGGCCCGCAGACGGTCGTCCGTCAGGACGCGGCCCCCAAGGGCTTCGGAGACCCGTCCGTCATCGTCGACCGCGAGACGAACCAGGTCTTCCTGTTCTACGCCGCGTCCATCAACCAGGGCTTCGCAGGCTCCGGTACAGGGGCGAGCCACGACGACCCGAACGTGCTGCACGCCGACTACTCCGTCTCCGCCGACAATGGCCTCACCTGGACCCACCACCGCATCACGGACCAGATCAAGGCCGGCAAGACCAACTGGGCAGGCATGTTCGCCGCCTCCGGCGAAGGCATCCAGCTGCGTCAGGGCGAGCACAAGGGCCGCCTCATCCAGCAGTACACGGTCAACATCCAGGGCACCGGCTTCAGCGCAGTGTCCGTCTACTCCGACGACCACGGCGCCACCTGGCAGGCGTCCGGGCCGGTCCCCGGCGCCGGTGCCGACGAGAACAAGTCGGTCGAGCTCGCCAACGGCGACGTGATGGTCAACACGCGCCGCGCCCCGCAGCGCGCCTACGCCATTTCCACGGACCAGGGTGAGACCTACGGCCCCTGGGTCAACGACTCGCAGCTGCCCGACCCGGCCAACAACGGCTCGATCATCCGCGCCTTCCCGGACGCCGCCCCGACGGACCCCAAGGCCCAGATCCTGCTGTTCTCCAACACCTCCAACAGCAACGTGCGCCGCAACCTCACGGTGCGGATGTCGTGCGACTCCGGTGCCACCTGGCCCGTCTCCAAGGTGGTCCAGTCCGGCGCCTCGGCCTACTCCACCCTCACCCCCCTGCCCGACGAAACCGGCGAGCTGGGCGCGGGCGGCTTTGGCCTCTTCTACGAGCGTGACGGGTACCGCCACCTCTCGTTCACGAAGTTCGACCTCGACTGGCTCGGTGGCGTCTGCGCCAAGCTCGCTGCCACCGCGCCGGCCATGACCGGTGGAGCCACCTCGCCGGTCACCGTCACCGTCACCAATCAGAGCGGCGCCCCCCTGGCGGCCGGCACCGTCAGCCCCGCCACCGCGGGCTGGGCCGCCGCACCCGTGGCCGTGCCGGCGCTCGACGCCGGGGCCTCGGCCCAGGTCACGCTCCAGCTCACCGCACCGGCCACAGCCGACGCCCGCAACCATCCCGTCAAGCTGACCTACACCAACCCTGTCGGCACCAGCGCGGTCACGGTCGGCATCGCGGTCACGCAGGGCGCCGGCTTCACCGCGCAGCCGCGCTTCGAGATCCGTCCCGTGCTGGACGCGATCTACTCCAACGCGCCCGACGGCCTGCTCGGCGACCGGATCCAGCCGTGGGTCGAGGTGTACAACACCGGCAACGTCCCGCTGACGGGCATCGCCTTCAGCGCGCCGACCGGGGCGACGGTCTGCAACTTCTCGTCGCTGGCGCCCGGCTCCAGCTACGCCTGCAAGAACAACAGCCCCAGCCGCATCGTCACCGAAGCCGATCTTCTGGCGGGGGTGTGGTCCACGACCTACACCGCAGCCGCCACGGGCGCAGGTCAGACGGTCAACGCAACCGCGGACCTGTTCCCGGTGGACCTCCGCGAGATGCGCACCGGCCTCGACGCGCAGGTCTGGGTACCCACCGGCTCCTTCGCCACCTCGTCGCTGACCCGCGTGCCGCGCGTCGGTGCCGTGGGTGATCCCGCGTCGGGGCCGCTGAAGCTGCAGGTTCCCGCCAACAGCCGCGGCAGCGCCCAGCTCGCCGTCACCGCCGGCGTGGACCTGACCGGTGTCAAGGCCACCGTCGCAGGGGGCACCCTCCCGGCCGGCTCGGTGGAAGTGCGCTACGCCCGCTACATCCCCAACACCGACCAGCCGGGCACCGTCATCGCCGACCCGCTGGAGGTCAAGGAATCCGTCGACCTGCCCTCGAGCATGAACCAGCCCATCTGGCTCACGGTCCGGGTGCCCGCGGGCACCGTGGCAGGGACCACCTACACCACCTCGGTGACGGTCAGCTCCGACGCCGGCGAGATCGGCAGCTACCCGCTGGAAGTGGTGGTCCCTGACCTCCAGTTCCGTGACGTGGCCGAACGCCCGTTCGTCCTCGACCTGTGGCAGCACCCCGACACCGTCGCAGACCACCTGGGCCTCGAGCACTGGAGCGAGGAGCATTTCCAGGCCCTCGTCCCGTACTGGGAGGACATGGCTGAGGCCGGTCAGGACGTGCTGAACCTCGTCATCACCGAGGACCCCTGGCTCGTCGACCACCAGGGCACCATCCGCCCGCAGACCGCGTCGAACTACCGCTCCACCGTCGAGTGGCGCCACGACGGCACCGACTTCACCTTCGACTTCGGCGTCTTCGACCGCCTGGTCACCGACGCGAAGGCCGCCGGCATCGCCCACCGGATCCACGCGTTCACCATGCTGCAGTTCCAGAGCCGCGACAGGCTCTTCTACCTCGACACCACCACCAACGAGTGGGTCGACGAACCGGTCACGGTGGGCAGCACGCGCTACAACGAGGCGTGGGGCGACTTCCTCTCTGCCTTCGAGACGCACCTGAAGGCCAAGGGCTGGTGGGAGGACACCTCCCTGGCGTTCGACGAGCAGACCCTCACGCGCATGAACGCCATGTTCGCCGTGCTCGAGTCGGTCAACCCCGAGTGGAGCGACAAGATCGCGCTCGCGGCCAACTCCCTGGCCGAGGCCGACATCGCCGACTACATCTCGTTCAACCTGTCCTTCCTCGGTTCGGTGTCGCAGCAGCTGATCGACTCCCGCCGGGCCGCCGGCGAACCCACCCTCTTCTACACCTGGGCCGAACCCGCCAACCCGAACACCATCACGGCCACCCGGCCGGTCAACGTGCGCGTACTGCCCTGGGTGGTCGAGCAGCGTGACCTCGACGGTTACCTCCGCTGGACCTACAACTCGTGGCCGGCATCCGTCTACGAGAACCCCACGTTCCGCTACGCGCAGGGCGACGAGTACCTCGTCTACCCCGGGGCCGACGGCCCGGTGACCTCCATCCGTTGGGAACTGTTCAAGGACGGCCAGGAGGACGCCGAACTGCTCGACCTCGCCAAAGCAGAACTCGGTTCGCAGCACGCCGCAGTGGCGGCCGCCCTCGCGCAGCCGATCAACTCGGCGGACACGCAGGCCGCCCGCTCGGGGCTGGTCGCCAAGCGCGACGCGGTCATCGACGCGCTGGCCAACGCCGAGGTGGTGGCGAGCTCGCTCATCACCGCCGACAAGCTGTCGGTCCAGCAGGTCGGTGACGCCGCGACGCTGAGCGTCGAGGTGCGCAACCGCACCGACGCGCCGCACGACGTGACGCTGGGCGCCGAGGGCAACGAGGTCTTCCTCGGGAGCCCCGTCACGGTCTCGGTCCCGGCCGGTGGCACCGTCACGGTGCAACTGCCCCTCAACGCCGGTGACCGCACCGGATGGGACGAGTTCACCGCGAAGCTCACCTACGGCGACGTCCTGCTGGCCTCCCGGGCCTTCGACCTGATCGCCGGGGGGACCTATCTCTCCGACATGGAATGGGTCTCGTCCACGAACGGGTGGGGACCGGTGGAGCGGGACTCCGCCAACGGTGAGGACGCTGGCGGCGACGGCGGTGCCATCACGTTGTCGGGCCGCACCTATGCCAAGGGCATCGGCGCCCACGCCGCCTCCCGCGTCGTGATCGACCTGTCCGCCGACTGCACGCTGCTGGAGTTCGACTACGGCATCGACGACCGCATGCGTACCAATTCCGCGGCCAACGTGACCGCTACCGTCGAAGACGGAAGCGGAACTCAGCTGTGGACCTCGGGTGTGGTGACCGGAGCCTCGGGCACCAAGCGCGCCACCGTCGACGTCACCGGCGTGAACCGCATCCAGCTCGTGCTGAACCCCAACGGTCACAACGGTCAGGACCACTTCGACTGGGCCAACGTCTGGGTCGGGTGCGCCCCGCCCGTCGTGCCCGATACGGACGGACCCGTGGTGGACGCCATCGTGGCCCCGGCCGATGCCCAGGTGGGCAAGGCGCTGAGCATCGCGGTCACGGCGACCGACGCGTCGACGCCGCTGACCTACGCCGCCACCGGCCTGCCGGCCGGCGTGACGATCAACGCCACCACCGGCGTGATCACGGGCACCCCGACGGCGGACGGCACGTTCAGCGTCACGGTGACGGTCACCGATGCCAAGGGCAACGCGACGGACTCGACGTTCACCCTCGTGGTGGCGAAGAAGGCGGCCCCCACGGTGTCGCCGAGTCCGTCGCCTTCGGTGTCGCCGAGCCCGTCGAAGTCGCCGACTGCCAGGCCGACGACCACGCCGACCAAGCCGGGGGGCGGGCTCGTGCGCACAGCGCCGTACACGCTGCCGGGCAGGCATGACGTCAACGGTCGTCAGTGGTTCACGCAGTGCGAGTCGTATTCGCAGACGGAGCGGTGCCGCACGGAAATCTGGGCCACGGTGGTCAAGGTCGAGGACGGCACGTTCGTCCGCGAGTCGGGGTGGGCGTTCAACAACCTGACGTACCTGCCGTACATGACTCGTCAGGCGTGGAAGGGCAACCCGCTCGGCCAAGCCGGCGAGTTCACGTCGGCCGGTCGGCAGTGGAAGACGGAATGCGACACTGCCGCCACCGGTCGGGGCGCGTGCCGCTCCTACACGATGACGACGGTGTACGCGGCCACTGCGAAGCCTGCGGGTGGGTATACCTTCTCGCAGAGCAACGAGTGGGTGTTCAACAACATCGTGATGTTCGGAGGACCCGAGTAGCTGAAACGGAACCCCGGCCTTCCAGGCAGCCAGCTTGGAAGGCCGGGGTTCTTCGCGCCATCCCCTCCGCTCCACTGCCGGGTTTGTTGCCGTCCTCGGCTCCAAACCCGGCACTGAAACCGGGCGGCCGTGTTCAATGCTGGCTTTGATTCCAAGGACGGGTTCAAACCCAGCACTTGTGTGACCTGAAGTCCGCCCTGGCGTCCACAGCGGCTCGACGACCAGGGCGACGTCGGCGTCGGCGGTTACAATGCGCCCATGCGTGTTGGAATTTTCGGTGCCACTGGGCAGGTCGGCGGAGTTCTTCGTACCCTGCTCGAGGAGCGCAACTATCCCGTCGATGAGATCCGTTACTTCGCCTCCGAGCGGTCCGCCGGCCGGACGCTGCCCTGGAAGGGCGAGGAGATCATCGTCGAGGACATGGCGAAGGCAGATTTCGCCGGTCTGGATGTTGCCCTGTTCTCCGCGGGAGGCTCCACCTCTAAGGCGTACGCCGAGAAGGTCGCTGCAGCGGGCGCCACCGTCGTCGACAACTCGAGCGCCTGGCGCCTCGACGAGCGCGTGCCGTTGATCGTCTCCGAGGTGAACCCGGAGGACGTCGACAAGGCCGAACTCGGCATCATCGCCAACCCCAACTGCACCACCATGGCGGCCATGCCGGTGCTCAAGGCCCTCCACGACGCGGCGGGCCTCGCCGCGCTGCAGGTGACCACGTTCCAGGCCGTCTCCGGCTCCGGCGTCGCCGGGGTGGAGGCGCTCGCAGGCCAACTCGGCCAGATCGAGGACCCCACCGTGCTCGCGCACGACGGCTCGCAGTTCCAGCCCACCAGCACCGGCCCGTACGTCGCCCCCATCGCGTTCAACGTGGTGGCGTTGGCGGGCAACCTCGTCGACGACGGTGAGGGCGAGACGGACGAGGAGAAGAAGCTGCGCAACGAGTCGCGCAAGATCCTCCATCTCCCTGACCTGCTCGTCGCCGGCACCTGCGTGCGGGTGCCCGTCTTCACCGGTCACTCGCTCAGCGTCCACGCCCGTTTCGACCGCGACATCACCCCGGACGAGGCGCGCGCCGTGCTGGCGGAAGCCGCCGGTGTCGAACTCTCCGACGTGCCCACGCCGCTGGCCGCCGCGGGCGGCGACACCTCGCTGGTGGGCCGCATCCGTCAGGACCGCAGCATCGAGGGCGACAAGGGCCTCGTGCTGTTCATCAGCAACGACAACCTGCGCAAGGGTGCCGCGCTGAACACCATCCAGATCGCAGAACTGCTCGTCAAATGATCGCGGTCATCGGCGCCGGGGCCATGGGGGAGGCCCTCATCGCCGGCTGGCTGGCTTCTGGCATCCCCAGCTCCGACATCGTGATCGTCGACGCCTACGAGCCGCGCGTGCAGGAGCTCGAGGAGCGCCACGGCGTCACCGGGGTGTCGCTCGCGAAGGCTGCGCAGGCCGACACCGTCGTCCTGGCGGTCAAACCCCACCAGATCGACGGCATCCTGAAGGTGCTGAAGGACGACCTGGCAGGGGAGAGCCTGGTGGTCTCCATCGCCGCCGGCGTGACCCTCGCAGCGCTGGAGAGCGCCGTGCCGGGGCGCGCAGTCATCCGCGTCATGCCGAACACACCCGCGCTGGTGGGCAAGGGGATGGCCGGTGTCGTCCGCGGCAACCAGGCCACCGTGGAGCACGTCGAGCGGGTCCGTGGGCTCCTCGACGCCGTGGGCCGCGCCGTCGTGATCGACGAGAAGCAGTTGGACGCGCTGACCGCATTGTCGGGCTCCGGTCCCGCCTACCTCTTCTATGTCGCCGAGGCCATGATCGAAGGCGGGGTGCACCAGGGGCTCACCCGCGCGGAGGCCACCGAGCTGGTGACGCAGACGTTCGTCGGATCGGCCGCAATGCTGGCTGAAACCGGCAAGTCGGCCACCCAACTGCGTGAGATGGTCACGTCGCCGGCAGGCACCACAGCAGCCGCCCTGCGCTCGCTCGACGACCACGGCGTGCGCGCCGCGTTCCTCGACGCCATCGAGGCGTGCCGCACCCGCGGCATCGAGATGGGCAAGAGCTAGTCACTGACCGTGCCCGCGCGGGAGCGGGATTGGTTGAACCTGCCCGGTGCAGGTTAAGATTGAGAGTCTGACCGTCCGCAGGACAGTCGATACGTCCGTAGTACAACCCCGGCTAGAAAGGCACACAGTGGGTTCTGTCATCAAGAAGCGCCGTAAGCGCATGTCGAAGAAGAAGCACCGCAAGCTGCTGAAGCGCACTCGTATTCAGCGTCGCCGCGCCGGTAAGTAGTGACTCCACCCTCCCGGGTACTGCTGTTGACCCGCGACGGTTGCCACCTCTGTGTGGAAGCCGAAGCTGTCATCCGCAGAACCTGTGAGGATATGGGAGTGGGCTGGCGCGTCATTGATGTCGACACCCACGAACATCTTCGGGCGCGGTTTACAGACCACGTCCCGGTGACCTTCGTGGATCAGGAGCTGCACGGCTACTGGTTCGTCGACGAGAAGGCGTTGCGTGCAGCGCTGGTTACCAGCGCGCCTCAGCTCACCTCCGCAGACTGGACCCCCTGAAGGCCTAAGAACGGAAAATCCTCGACGTGACCAGCTCCTTGGAACCAACCTCCCCGGCCTCCCCGCCGGAGTTTGAACCAACTGGAGGTTCTGTGACCTTCGTCGGCTCTGGCCCCGGAGACCTGGGCCTGTTGACGATGAGCGGGTCCCGCGCCCTCCGGATGGCGGATCTGGTCATCATCGACGAGGACGACGACGAGGAACCGGTCAGTCATCTCGTCCCTGCTCACGCAGAACTCCGGTTCGCGGGTGGCGACGACGAGGTCACGGCCATTCTCAGTGCGGTCGCCAAGGGGCGAAAGGTCGTCCGTCTCCACGGAGGAGACTTCTTCACCGATGCCGACGCAGGTGGGGTGTTGCCGGAAGTTCTCCAGGCCGCAGGCCTGCGCGTCAACGTCGTGCCGGGCATCAACCGGTGGAGCGCCGCCCTGTCGTTCGGTGCCGTTGCGGCGACGTCGTCGTTCGCTGCTCTCGACGCCACGCTCGAGGTGCCGGACATCAACAGATGGCCCGCCGCCGAGACGCTGATCGTGCGCGCCACCGGCGAATCCGCCGGCCGGCTGGCCGAGCAGGCCATCCAGCGCTACGGCGCCGACGGCTCCTGCCTCTCGCTCACGGGCGTGGGCAGCACCGGCCAGGTCAGCGAACTGCTCACCTGGGCCGAGGTGGACAGCTCGGACGCAGACGAGTGCTTCTTCATCGTCGGCCCCGGCATCGAGGAATCCCGCCGCCAGCGTTACGCCTGGTTCGAGGGCAAGCCCCTGTTCGACTGGCGGGTGGTCGCCCCCAGCACCAAGGACCCGCTCGATCCCCTCGTCGAGGAACTCGCCCACTACGGCGCCTCCACGGAGATCGTGGCGACCATGACCATTGAGCCGCCCCGCACCGAGCAGGCCATGGAACGCGCCGTTCGCGGCCTCGTCGACGGTCGCTACCTGTGGGTCGTGTTCACCTCGCCCCATGCCGTGGGCGCCATCGCCGAGCGGCTCGACGAGTACGGCCTGGACTCACGCGCGCTCTCCGGAATCAACCTCGCCGCCGTCGGTCGCGGCACTGTCGAGGCGCTCACCAGGCTGGGCATCAAGGCGGATCTCGTCCCCGTGGTTGAGAACACCACCGGCGCCCTCGCCCATGAGTTCCCGGCCTACGACGACCTCATCGACCCGCTGGACCGGGTACTCGTGCCCAGCGCCGACGTTTCCGTCGAGCCCCTCCTCGTCGGGCTGAGCAAGCTCGGCTGGGAAGTGGAAGAGGTCACCGCCTACCGCACCGTCCGTGCAGCGCCTCCCGCGCCGGAGGTGCGCGAGGACATCAAGACCGGCAACTTCGACGCCGTCGTCTTCACCTCCGCCACCGCGGTCCGCAACATGATCGGCATCGCGGGTAAGCCCCACGCCGCCACCGTCGTGGCCGCCATCGGGCCGGCAACTGCAGCCGCCTGCGAGATCCACGGGCTCCGCGTCGACGTGACCGCCGACGCCCCCACGTTCGAGTCGCTGGCCGAGTCGCTCGCCCGTTTCGCAGACCGCCGCAGGCAGGACCAGATCGACGCCGGCCTGCCGCTCACGAAGCCCTCGCAACGGAAGCGGCGTCGCCGGCGCAAGCCCGTTGAAGCCACTGCGTAGGCTCTCCCCATGACCACAGCTACGGTGCACGTCATGCGGCACGGCCAGGTGCACAACCCGGACGGGTTGCTCTACGGCAGACTCCCCGGCTTCGGCCTCTCAGAACTCGGCCACCAGATGGCCGCCCGCATGGCCGAACACTGGCGCGACGTGCCGTTGACGCACCTGCGCACCTCCCCGCTGCAGCGCGCCAAGGAGACCCTGGCGCCCACGGCGGCGCTGTTCCCGCAGCTCGAGGTGGTCGAGGACGAGCGGGTCATCGAAGCCGACAACAAGTTCGAGGGCAAGTCCTTCGGCCGCGACAACCGCGCCCTGCGGGACCCCAGGATGTTCTGGCACATGCGCAACCCCCTCCTTCCCAGCTGGGGTGAGCCGTACACGGAGATCGCCAAGCGGATGGCCGCCGCCATCCAGGACGCGGCCGTCGCCGCCGGTGACGGCGGTCAGGCCCTCGTCGTGAGCCACCAGCTGTCCATCTGGATCGCGCGGATGGCCGCGGAGGGCCGCCGCTTCGCCCACGACCCGCGGAAGCGGCAGTGCACGCTCTGCTCCGTGACCAGCTTCACCCTCCGTGACGGCCGGGTGACCGCCGTCGACTACGCGGAGCCCGCCGCAGACCTCCTGCCGGTCAAGGCCGGCCGCAGGTGGAGGGTGGGCACGTGACCCGACTGGTCGCCGGGCTCGCCGCTGCCGCGCTCCTCTTGAGCGCCTGTTCCACGGCAGAGGACGAAGGCGCCGGGGGCACGGCCGGTTTCGTCGGAGGCGACGGCAGCGTGACCATCATCGCGCCGGAGGAACGCTCCGAGGCCCCGGCGCTGGAAGGCGAGACGCTCGACGGGGAGACGCTCTCGACGGCAGACTTCGCCGGGCAGCCACTGATCATCAACGTATGGGGATCCTGGTGCGCGCCGTGCCGCGCGGAGGCCCCCGAACTGGTGAAGAGTTCCGAAGAACTCGAGGGCACGGCCAATTTCCTCGGCATCAACACCCGCGACACCGTTGCCGCCGCCCTGGCGTTCGAGCGCTCGTTCGGCATCGGGTACCCGTCGCTCCACGACCCCGACGGCGTCCTCCTGCTGGAATTCGCCCAGCTGCCGCCCAAGGCCATCCCCAGCACGGTGGTCATCGACGCGGAGGGCCGCGTCGCCGCACGCGTGCTCGGAGAGGTCAGCGCATCGACCTTGAAAGGCATCGTGGAGGACGTGAACGCCTCGTGATCCTGTTGGAGAGTTGGGTGCAGACGGCCCTCGGGTCGTCGATGCTGCTCGCCATCCCCGTCGCGGTGCTCGCCGGCCTGGTGTCCTTCGCCTCCCCGTGCGTGCTCCCGCTGCTGCCCGGCTACCTCAGTTACGCGTCGGGGTTGGGGGCCAGCGAGATCGCCGACGGCACGGCGAAGAAGCGGCTGCTGCTGTTGGGCACCCTCGGCTTCATCCTCGGCTTCTCCGTGGTCTTCGTGCTCACCGGGGCGCTGATCGGCGGCATCGGTGGCGCGCTCCTCAGCAACTCCTCGCTCATCACGATCGTGCTCGGTTTCATCATCCTGGTGCTGGGCGCTGCGTTCGCCGGCTTCCTCCCCATGCCGCGCATGTGGACGCCCAGCGTGACGCCGAAGATGGGGGTGTGGGCCTCGCCGCTCCTCGGCATGGTGTTCGGCCTGGGCTGGACGCCCTGCATCGGCCCCGCGCTGTCTGTGGTGCTCACCATGGCGCTCAATGAGGGCTCCGCCACGCGCGGCGGCATCCTGGCTTTCTTCTACGCCCTGGGCCTCGGCCTGCCATTCGTCGCCTTCGCGCTGGCCTTCACCGCCCTGGCGCCGCGGCTGAACTGGATGAAGCGCAACCAACGTCTGATGCAGCGCATCGGGGGCATCGTCATGATGCTGGTGGGCGTCGCGATGATCACCGGCCTCTGGGACATGCTGATGGTGGTGCTCCGCCAGTGGGCCGCCAACTTCGGGACGATCCTGTGAACCGGCGGCGCAACCCCGTCACGGAGACACTGAGGTGGGCCTGGGGCCAGCTCACGAGCATGCGCACGGCGCTGCTGCTGTTGTTCCTCCTGGCCATCGCCGCCATCCCGGGCTCGATCATCCCGCAGCGCAACACCGAACCCATCGAGGTCATCGACTTCAAAGCCGCCAACCCCTTCTGGGACCGCATCCTCGAGCCGCTGGGCTTCTACGACATCTACACCTCGGCGGTGTTCTCGGCCGTCTACCTCCTGCTGTTCGCCTCGCTCATCGGCTGCATCATCCCGCGCGTGACGAAGTACTGGCGCGCGGTGCGCAAACCCCCGCCGAACGTGCCGGCCCGCATCGAGCGGCTGCCGGTGACGGCACGCGCAGCCCTTGCCCCGACGGCGTCCCCGGGCCAGGCCCCCGAGGCGCGGGCGGAGGCGTGGCTGAAGTCCAAGCGGTACCGCACCCGGGTGACCGACGCGGGCGTCAGCGCCGAACGCGGTTACCTGCGCGAGTTCGGGAACCTCACCTTCCACCTGTCCCTCCTGGCCGTGCTCGTGGGGCTGGCCTGGTCCAACCTGTGGGGCTTCTCCGGCAGCGCGATCGTCGTCGAGGGCCGCGGCTTCTCCAACGTCATCACGCAGTACGACGACTTCACCTCCGGTGGTTTCCTCGACACGGACCACCTGGAGCGCTTCAGCGTCACCATCGACGAGTTCCATGCCGAGTTCGAGACGGGAGACGTTCAGCGCGGCGCCGCCCGGGTCTTCGACGCCGACGTCACGCTCTCGGATTCCCAGGGCACGCGCCCCGTGCAGATGACGGTCAACGAACCGCTCATCACGGCCGACGGCACCCAGGTGAACCTGCAGGCCCACGGCTACGCCCCCATCTTCACCGTGACGGACGGCAACGGCGACGTGGCCTTCAGCGGCCCCGTCGTGTTCCTGCCCCAGGACGGTAACTTCTCCTCCGCCGGCGTCATCAAGGTGCCGGACGCGCGCCCCCAGCGCCTGGCGTTCGAGGCCTGGTTCCTCCCCACGGCGGTGCTGGACGAGACCGGTCCCCATTCGGTGTTCCCGGATGCGCTCAACCCGGAGGTCTTCCTCAACGCGTGGTTCGGTGAGCCCGCCGCCGAGACCGGCGCGCCGGAGAACGTGTACGTCCTCAACAGCGAGGGCATGGAGCAGGTGCCGGGCGATGACGGACAGGTGCTGAGCGCCCGGATGTTGCCCGGCGCGCACATGTCGTTGCCGGACGACCTCGGCTCCGTGAGCTTCGACGGGTACAAGCGGTGGGTGCGCCTCCAGGTCAGTGAGACCCCCGGCAACCTGCTCACCCTCATCGCCATCTCGGTGGGCGTCATCGGCCTCACTCTCAGCTTGTACATCCGGCCCCGGCGGCTGTTCGTGCGCATCGCCGACGGTGAGGTCATCGTCGGCGGCCTCGACCGTACCGACACGGCAACAGGCCTCGACGAGGAGGTGGCCGCCCTGCTGGGGGCGGTGACCGGCGAACCGGGGCACAATGGTGGGGCCGCGCCCCACCCCGACAACGAGGAGCCCGTTGCATGACGACCCTGTCCGAGTGGTCCTACACCCTGATGGTCTATGCCGCGGTGGTGTACCTCATCGCGTTCGCCGCGCACACCGTCGAATGGTCCTCCGCGCGCGGACAGTCCCCGGTGCGTCCCCTCGACGGTTCTGAGGACGGTGCCCGCACCCGCGTGGACCTGTTCGGCCGGCTCGGTCTGATCTTCACCGTGGTGGCCGCACTGATGCAGGTGTCGGCCGTCGTGCTGCGGGGCGTGGCGGCCGGGCGTCCGCCATGGGGCAACATGTACGAGTTCATCACCTCGACGATGGCCTTCGCCGCGGTCCTGTACCTCGTGGTGGCCCTGAAGTGGGGGATGCGCTGGCTCGGGTTGGGCATGACGCTGCTGTTCACCGTCGGGGTCGGCCTGGCCGTCACGCAGTGGTACGTCGAGGTCGCGCCGCTCGTGCCGGCGCTGCACAGCGTCTGGTTCGTCATCCACATCGTGGCCGCGGCCATCGCCGGAGCGGCCTTCAACGTGGGGGCGCTCGCCTCGATCCTCTACCTGCTCCGGGAACGCGCCGAGAGCCGGGCCCAGGCGGGGCAGGGTGAAATCCGGGGCTACCTGGCGAAGGTGCCGTCGTCCGCGAAGCTCGACCTCCTCTCCTACCGGCTGCACGCGTTCGCCGTGCCCCTCTGGACGTTCACCATCGTGGCCGGCTCCATCTGGGCGCAGTACGCCTGGGGACGGTTCTGGAACTGGGACCCCAAGGAGACGTGGTCGTTCATCACGTGGGTGGTGTACGTGGCCTACCTGCACGCCCGCGCGACGGCGGGTTGGCGTGGCCGCCCGGTCGCGATCATCGCGGTCATCGGCGTGTTCGCCTTCTGGTTCAACTTCGTGGGCGTCAATCTGCTGTTCAGTGGGTTGCACTCGTACGCCGGTATCTGACCCGTGACCGGTGACGAGGCGGCAGACTGGCTGCCCAGGCTGTACGAGGAGGAAGGGCCGACCCTGCACCGGCTCTGCGTCCTCCTCGGCGCCGAGGACCAGTCCGCCACCATCGTGCGCAGCGCACTGCTGGCGCTGCAGCGCCGGTCCAACCGGCTCATCGACCCCCTCGAGCGGGTCTACTTCGTGCAGGAGCATGTCGTGCACCTGGCGCGGGCCACGCGGCCTGCGCTGCAGCCCCTGCACCTGCCGCGGGTGGATGAACCCCGGCAGGACGAGATCCTCCGCGCCGTGTCGGCCATGGCTCCGCGCACCGCGGAGCTCCTCATCGTCAGCCATTACCTCTCGGTGTTCGGCCCGGACCTGGCCGGCATCATGCGGCTCTCGGTGCGCGGCGCGAACGTCAAGCTCGAGGGGGCGCTCGAACAACTGCGTGCCAGGGCGGGTGCGCCGACGCTCGGCAGCCAGCCCGGTGTGATCGAGTCACTCTCCCAGGAGTTGACGGCCGCGCTGCGCTCCGCGGCCCGCGTCACCCCGGTGCCGGAGGCGGACATGCTCGAGGGTGAACTGGAGCACATCTCCGAAGACCGCGGCACGAGGTTCCGGCCGCGTGCCGTGGTGGTGTTGACGGTGCTCGCCGTCCTCGTCGGGATCGTGCTGGCCGCGTTGATGCGCGACGACATCGGCACCACCGTCGAACCCGCCCCTGAACCGGTGGTCACACCGACGGCGGTGGAGTCGCGGTCGATCAACGCCACGGTGCGCAACACACCGCTGTACTACGTGGCCAGCGACTGGCGGCTCTACCGGGAGCTGCGCGATCTGCCCTCCACCGGGAACCTGGTGCGGGCGGCGCTCAACTCGCTGCTGGGCCTCGTGCCGATGGACCCGGACTACCGCACCGTCTGGAGTGCCGGGAAGCTGCTGAGCGCCGAGATCCACGGCGACGAGCTGGTCGTGGACCTGTCGGCGGAGGCCTATGAGGGCCTGACGTCACCCGTGGCCATCGCCCGCGCGCGTGACCAGGTGATCTACACGGCCTCCGAGCTGGTGGGCAACCCGCGGCTGAAGGTGGTCTTCCGCTCCGACGGTGGCACCCCGCCCGAGGGCTTCGACGATCCTGAGGGGTACGGGCGCACCGGTCTGGCCCCGATGCCTGCGGTGTGGATCAGCTCTCCGCGCAACCAGGCGACGCTGAGCGCCGGGCAGGCCTCGATCATCGGCACGGTGAAGGAGGGAGTGGGCGTGCCCGTCGTCCGGATCACGGATCAGGACTCTGGCGAGGTCATCCTCGAGACCACGGCCCAGACCACGGCCGGCGTCAACGTCGAGGGCTGGCGGGTGTGGACGGTGACCACCTCGCTGCCGAAGGGCAGCCTCGACATCACCGTGACCGTCCTCGACGGTGATCCGCAGGTCGAGGTCAAGGAGAACAAGGCCGTCACGGTCTCCTAACGCGAGGCCGTGATCTCCTAACGCGAGGCCGTGATGACGCTGGCGACCTGCGTCTGCAGGTCCATCGGCACCAGGCGGGTGGCGAAGGCCATCACGCGGTTCATGGTGCCGTCCACGACGAACGGGCGGTGCTTCCGCAGCGCGTCGAAGGTCACCGAAGCGACCTGCTCGGGGGTACGGCGGTTGCGCATCATGTTGTCGTCGCCGCCCCTGGCCCAGAACTCGGTCTTCGTGGCTCCGGGGCAGCTGGCGATGACCCGCACGCCGGTGGGCTTGAGTTCGCGCCACAGCGCCACGCTGAAGCTCAGGACGTACGCCTTGCTCGCCGCGTAGGAGGCCATGTTCGGCGTCGGCTGGAACGCCGCGGTGGAGGCGACGTTGACGATGGCGCCGCGGCCACGCTCCAGCATCCCAGGCAGCACGGCGTGGGTGAGATCCGTGAGCGCCACGACGTTGAGTTCCAACATGTCGGTGGTGCCCTCGGGATCTGAGGCGGCGAAGTGGCCGAGTTGGGCGAAGCCGGCGTTGTTCACCAGGTGGCCCACCTTGGCCGCCCGGACCTCCTCGACGAACGCGCGGCGGGCCTCCCGGTGGGTCAGGTCCACCGTCGAGATACGGGTGGCGACGCCGTACTCGGACTCCAACCGGCGGGCGACTGCCTGCATCTGGTCCCCGCTGCGGGCCGCCAGCCAGACATCGCTGCCCTCGGCGGCGAGCCGTTCGGCGAACGCCACCCCCAGCCCTGTCGATCCTCCGGTAACCACAGACCACGTGTTGCTCATGGCCTTTACCTTACGCATGGAACAATGGGCGCCATGCAGCACTTCGATCTCGTGGTCATCGGTTCCGGCTCTGGAAACTCCCTCATCGATGAACGGTTCGACAAGTGGAACATCGCACTCATCGACCGGGACGAGACGTTCGGCGGCACCTGCCTCAACCGCGGCTGCATCCCCACCAAGATGTTCGTGCTGCCGGCAGACCTGGCGGCCTCGCCTCATGAGGCCGCCCGGCTCGGGGTGGACCTGGAGTACAAGGGTTCAGACTGGGCGGCCATCCGCGACCGCATCTTCGGCCGCATCGACCCCATCTCCGCCGGCGGCCTCGACTGGCGGATGCGATCGCCGAACGTGACCGTCTTCCGTGACGAGGCGCGCTTCATCGGCGAGCGCACCCTCCAGGTGGGGGATGTCCAGATCAGCGCGGACCGTATCGTGCTGGCCACGGGTTCGCGGCCCCGCATGGTGGACGTGCCGGGCATCGACGACATCCGCAGCAGCCTCTACACCTCAGACACCATCATGCGGGTCGACGAGCGCCCCAAGCGTCTGGTGATCCTCGGCGGTGGCTTCATCGCGGCTGAGTTCGCGCACGTGTTCGCCTCGCTCGGCACGAAGGTCACGCTGATCAACCGCTCGGAGGTGCTGTTGCGCGGCGCGGACCGCGAGATCTCGGAGCAGTTCGCCCACAAGCTGGGCCGGCGCGTGCAGCTGCGCCTCAACCAGGCGCTGTCGTCCTTCGAGCGCAGCGCCGACGGCGGGGTCACCGTCGTCACGACGGACCGCAACGGCATCGAGTACGAGTACTACGCCGACGCGGTGCTGGTGGCCGTCGGACGGGAGCGCAACTCCGATGTCCTGGACCCGGCCGCCGGGGGAGTGGAGATGCGCGCCTTCGGTCAGATCCGGGTGGACGCGCAGCAGCGCACCAGCGCCGAGGGCGTGTGGGCGTTGGGCGATGTCTCGTCGGACTACCTGCTCAAGCACGTGGCCAACGCGGAGATGCGCACGGTGCAGCACAACCTCCTGCACCCGGAGCGCCCCATCGAGACGGACCACCGCTACGTCCCCTATGCCGTCTTCACAGACCCGCAGGTGGCGGCCGTCGGCGCCACCGAGGAGCAGCTCAAGAACTGGGGGACCCCGTATGTCGCCGCCCGCCAGCGCTACGGCGACGTGGCCTACGGCTGGGCGCTCGAGGACGAGGGGCACTTCGTCAAGTTGCTCGCAGATCCGGGGAGCCTGCGGCTGCTCGGCGCCCACATCATCGGCCCTCAGGCGCCCACCCTCATCCAGCCCCTCATCCAGGCGATGAGCTTCGGCCTGCGGGTCGACGAGATGGCCCGCGGCCAGTACTGGATCCACCCCGCGCTGCCGGAGGTGGTGGAGAACGCGCTGCTCGGCCTGCTCTCCGCCCAGCGGCATGCGGAGCAGCACAAGTGAGGCGCATCCTGGCAGCGGCGGGGGTGGCGGCGCTCGGGCTGACCGGCTGCGCCACAGAACCGCTGATCCCGCCGCAGTACCGCACGGCTGATCCGGCCCTGGAGGCGGCGCAGTCCGCCCCCGTCGCGGACGGCGGGACAACCACACAGGAACTGATCTCGCCCGAGGCGGCGCCCGCCGACGAGTGCCGCGCGCTGGCGGAGGAGCTGTCGCTGGAGCAGCAGGTGGGCCAGCTGTTCATGGTCGGCGTCGACACCGGCGGGCTTGACCCGACGACGCGCTCGGCCATCTCGGATTCCCGCATCGGGTCGGTGGTGCTGCTGGGCAACACCACGGCGGGCACCAGCCAGCTGCGGAAGCTGACGGCGGAACTCGGCAGCCTCGGCACCGCGCAGCTACCGCTCCTCATCGCGGTGGACCAGGAGGGTGGCGCGGTCCAGCGGCTGAAGGGCTCGGGCTTCGACGCCATCCCGTCGGCACGCGACCAGGGCGCCCTGCCCGCGTCCGAACTGCGCGACGCAGCGGCCGGCTGGGCAGAGGAACTCCATGCGGCAGGGGTCCGCTACGACCTGGCCCCCGTCGCGGACGTGGTGCCCGAGGGCAAGCGCTCGTCGAACGAGCCCATCGGCAAGCTGAAGCGAGATTTCGGTGCCGATCCTGAAGCTGTCTCTGATTCGGTGGTGGGGTTCATCGAAGGCATGCGGTCAGCCGGGATCGCCACCTCGGTCAAGCACTTCCCGGGCCTGGGTGAGGTCACCACGAACACGGACCACGGCGCCGCGCAGGACACCGACACAACCCGGGATTCGCCGAACCTCGAGCCGTTCCGTGCCGCCGTCGAGGCGGGGGTGGATTCGGTCATGGTGTCGTCGGCCGTGTTCCAGGAGATCGATCCGGACAACGAGGGCGTGTTCTCGCAGACCGTCATCACGGAACTGCTGCGCGGGGAACTGGGTTTCGACGGTGTGGTGATCGCCGACGACCTCGGCGCCGCCGCCGCCGTGAAGGCCGTGAAGCCGGGGGAGCGCGCGGTCCGGTTCTTCGACGCCGGCGGTGACCTCGTGATCAACGCCAACCCGTCGATCATGCGCGACATGGTGACAGCCACCCTGGAGGCGGCGGGCGACGACGAGTCGTTCGCGGCTCAGGTGCTGGATTCCACCAGCCGCGTGCTGCGGCTCAAGTCGGCCGTCGGGCTGGTGGACTGCGCCTGAGTGTCGGGCTTACCGCCCGTCAGCGCGCGCAATGCGTAGAGAATGGCCGCGAGATCCACGACCTCCTGCGTGAGCGCCCCCGCCACGGGCGGGATGTACCCGAACGCGGCCACGACCATCAGGCCCAGCGACAGGACGATCCCGATCCAGATCGCGGTCAGCGCCACGCGATAGGTGTGCCGGCCGATCTCAACGGCGCGCACCACCCGGTGCACGTCGTCGCGCACGATGACGGCGTCCGCGGATTCGCTGGCGGCCGTGGAGCCGCGGGCGCCCATGGCGATGCCGACATCCGCCATGGCGAGCACGGGGGCGTCGTTGACGCCGTCGCCCACCATGATCACGGGGCCTGGCATCGCGCGGATCCGCTCCACCTTCTCTGCGGGCAGTAGTTCAGCGTGCACGTGCCCGATCCCGGCCTGATCGGCGAGGGTCCCGGCGGTGTCCTGGTTGTCACCGGTGAGCATCGCGATCTTCTCGAAACCGAGACCCCGCAATTGCTCGACGGTCTGGGCCGCGTTCTCCCGGAGCCTGTCCGCCAGCAGGAGGGTGCCGGCGAAGCGGCCGTCGACGGCGACCGCGACGGAGGTCTGGCCGGCGCCCAGCGGCACGGAGTGGGCGGCGGGGTCCTCGGCGCGCACGAAGGCGAGTTTGCCGATGACGACGCGCCGGCCGTCGATGCGCGCCCGCACGCCGTTGGTGGCGATCTCCTCCGCGTCGTGGGTGCTGCTGAGCGCCAGGCCACGCTCCCGGGCGGCCCGGATCACGCCCTTGGCGAGGACGTGCGACGAGTACTGCTCCGCGGACGCAGCCAGCCTCAGCAGTTCCTCCGGCGAGGTGCCGTTGGCGGTGATCACGTCGACGAGTTCGGGCTCGCCGTGTGAGAGGGTGCCGGTCTTGTCGAAGGCGATCGACTTCGCCCTGGCGAGGGCCTCGAGGGTGGCGCCGCCCTTGACGATGATGCCGGAGCGCGCGGAGGCGCTCATGCCGCCCATGAAGGCGACGGGTGCGGCGATGAGCAGGGGGCATGGGGTGGCGAGGACCAGGACGGAGGCGAAGCGGACGGGGTCGCCGGAGAGCCACCAGGCGAGGCCCGCCAGCACCAGCGAGATGAGGGTGAAGGGGATGGCGTAGCGGTCGGCGAGACGCACGGTGGGGGCCTTGGCGTCCTCCGCCTGCTGCACGAGCGCGATGATCTGCTGGTACTGCGACGACGCCGCGTCGGCGGTGGCCCGGATGCGGACCGCGCGCTGGGTGTTGAGCGAGCCCGAGAGGACGGGGTCGCCGAGGGTCTTCGCGACGGGCAGCGATTCGCCGGTGAGCGATGACTCGTCGAAGGTCGCCTCATCGGTGAGGAGGTCGCCGTCGACGGGCACCACCTGGGAGGGCTTGACGAGCAGCAGGTCGCCGGGGCGGACTTCGTCGACCGGGATGTCGGTGACGGCGGCGGTCGGTTCCTCGGAAGCCAGGCGGTGGGCGGTCACGGGGGCGCGCTTGAGGAGCGCGTCGAGGTCGCGGGTGGCCCGGGCCGCGGCGAAGTCCTCCAGCGCCTCGCCGCCGGTCAGCATCAGCACCACGATCATCGCCGCGATGTATTCCCCCACGCCGATGGCCGCTGCCATGGCGACGACGGCGAGGATGTCGAGGCCGTAGTGCCCCCGTGCGATGTCCCTGGCCATGCCCACGGCGGTGAGGGCGACGATGAAGATGACGTAGCCGGTGCCGATCCACTGGGCGGCGACGCCCTGCCCGGCGAAGTGGAGCGCGAGCACCGTGACCAGGGCGGTCACGGTGGCCGCTACGAGGGGGTACCGCCTGATGTAGCCAGCCATGACCCCAGTCTTCGCCATTCGAACTGCTTCTTCAATCAAGGTGAGGCTTACCTACGGGGGGTACCGGTCCGTGGTGTCACCCGGCGTCCAGGTGTCGAACGAGTAGTCTCGACCCCATGCTGCGTTGCTCGATGGAGTGGTCGCGCGCCGACCTCCCCGCCTGGGGCACCGCCGCGCGCGCCAACTTCTATGTCTGCCTGGAGATCCCCGGCCCCTGGGGCCCGCTCGCCGCGACGGGAGCCCGCCTGCTGGATCCTGCGGTGGGCGCGGAACTGGAGGCCACCATCGCAGAGCTGGGCGGCCGCTTCATCCTGATCCGGCACCCGGAGCGCCGCACGATCGGCACGGACCCCCTCGCCGTCCTCCTGTCCGGGGGATTCGACGACGGCGGCTGGCTGCGCCGCTCGGAGGTCTCGGACCCCACCGAACTCCTCGAACTGATCCGGGCCTGGGGTGGTGACGGTGTACCCGGGGGACGCGACGGCGGCGCGGCCATGCTGGTGTGCAGCCATGCGCGGCGCGACCAGTGCTGTGCATTGGCGGGCCGTCCCATCCTGGCGGCGCTCACCAGGGAGGTGGGTCCCGAATCCATCTGGGAGGCCTCCCACCTGGGCGGGCACCGCTTCGCCCCCACCATGCTGCTGCTGCCCACCGGCCAGGTCCTCGGGCGGCTCAACGCGGTGGCAGCGGTGAGCGCCTACCGCGCGGCTGAGGAGCATGCCCTGTGGCCCGGCGGCGCCCGCAAGGACCGGGGCCGCTCGCACCTCCCGCCGGAGCAGCAGGCCGCTGAGGCCTGGGCGCTGGCGGAGTTCGGACGCCGCGACGAGACCCCCCACCCGGACACGGCGGGCATCTCGCTCACGCCCGTCCCCGCCGTCGACCTCTCCAGCGAACTGCTGGACGGCGGTCCCGGCGTGCGCGTGCGGCTGCGGGGCTGGGAGATCACGGTGGATGTGCAGCGCGTCACGACGGACGGCGAGGCTCCCGCCAGTTGCGGCAAGCCTGCCGAGCCGCTCTACTACTGGCGCGTCGGCCCCCATTCCCCCGCATGAGTTCCCGTCGCTCGATCACCGCTCTGCTGCTGAGCAACACTTTCGGGGGGATCGGGGTGGCCTCCGGCATCGCGGTCGGGGCCCTGCTGGTGGCCTCGATGGGCGGCGACCACCTGGCCGGCACCGGGCAGGCGGTCAGCATCTTCGGCGCGGCGCTGCTGGCGGTGCCGTTGGCCAATCTGGCGTCGCGACGGGGTCGTCGGCTCGCGCTGGCCCTGGGCTACGTGATCGCGGCGGCGGGCGCTGTGGTCGTCCTGATCGGCGCCTGGCTGGGTTCCCTGTTGCTCGTGCTGGCGGGGCTCGTGGCGTTCGGCGCTGCGCAGGCGACCAACCTGCAGTCGCGCTACGCGGCGGCAGACCTGGCAAGCCCGGACCGTCGGGCCACCTTGATGTCCATCGTGCTGTGGGCGACGACGATCGGCTCGGTGGTGGGGCCGAACCTGAGCGGCGCCGGGGCGGCGCTCGGGTCGGGCATCCGGCTACCGGAACTCGCGGGTCCGTATCTGTTCAGCGTCGCCGGCTTCGCCCTGGCCGGGGTGGCCATCGTGGCCCTCTACCGCGGCAACCCGCCCTCCGCCGCGCCGGCGCTGACGGCGACAGAGGCGGTCCCGGCCTCCAAGACTGGCGCCGTGGCGGCACTGAGGTGGGCCGCCACGCACCCCGTGGCGCGGTTCGCGGTGCTGCTCATCGTCGTGGGGCACGCCGTGATGGTGGGCGTCATGTCGATGACCCCGGTGCATCTCGGGCACGAGGGGCACGGGCTGTCCGCCATCGGCCTGGTGATCAGCCTCCACATCATGGGGATGTACGCGCTGAGCCCCGTCGTCGGCTGGCTCGCCGACCGCTTCGGCGCCATGCGCACCGCTGCCGTCGGCCTGCTGCTCCTGGCGTCGACGGCCGGGATCATCCTCGTCGCCCCGAAGTCGTTCCCGCTGGTCACGGTGGCGCTGGTCCTGTTGGGCGTCGGCTGGTCGTTCACGATGATCTCCGGCTCCGCGCTGCTGGCGCGTACCAACTCCGGCGACATGCGCGTGCCCCTGCAGGGCGCCACCGATGCCCTGATGAACTACGCCGGCGCGGCTGCCGCGCTCATCGGCGGTCCCGTCCTGGCCTGGCTGGGGTATGGGGGACTGGCCCTCGTCGCCGCGGTGCTGATCCTGCCGGCCGGCGGCATGGGCTGGGTGGCGCGTCGCTCCCGGACCCGGGTCGCGCCGTCCGCTGCCGGGGCGAAGCACTGACGCACGGGGGAGAAGCCAAATCTTGATTCGGGGTCGCGGACGGACCCACATCAAGATTCGGTCCGACATGGCTCCGGTGGGCGATGGGCCCCGAATCAAGATTCGGGGTCGCGGACCGCACCAGATCCAGATTCGGGGACTCCCCGACGACGGGTTCAGGCTGCGCGAAGCGTATGCAGGTCGCACACCGCCCTGCAGGGGCGGGCTCGCCCGGGCCACCCCAGCTTCCGCAGACCGTCCTCGAGCTGCGCTGCCGTGCGGCACGCCTGCTTCGTGGACGAGTTCCAGCCATAGTGAAGCGTGTCTTCGTCGTTATGGATCTTGTGGGCGTTGTCCCTGTACCAGTCTCTACTTGCGTCTGTATGGTCGCGGCGACCATCCAGTTCGAACCGAAGTTTGAACTCTGGCCAATGGCCATCTGAGCGACCGTGGTCGCTCTTCGGCTGGAGTATCGGTTCCGGCAGCCCGTGCGC
Source organism: Tessaracoccus sp. ZS01 (assembly GCF_022342445.1). Classification (NCBI taxonomy): domain Bacteria; kingdom Bacillati; phylum Actinomycetota; class Actinomycetes; order Propionibacteriales; family Propionibacteriaceae; genus Tessaracoccus; species Tessaracoccus sp. ZS01. Next base: position 55,918 of record NZ_PQFE01000008.1, read on the forward strand.
CGCGATCACCGAGCGACTGAAGTGCCATTCGAGGGCCGATTCGATGCCTCGGGCGGCATGCTGGCAAAGATCGTGCAGGTGCCGACGGTGCGCGTTGCGACCCCGAGCCGTCAGGGCTTCGAGAAGACGACTGGCCGTGGTTCTCCCATTGGTGAAACTCCGGACGACGGCGTCAGTCAGGTCATCCTGGGCAGCGTGGTCCGCCATATCCAGCAGGCTTTCCTCCACACGCGTCCGGGGGACGGTTCCGATCGCGGTGCGTTCTCCGCGCCTGAGCAGGATCGACCACTCGCCCAAGGCGAGATTGGCCCGGCTTTCGGTGCTCCACACGGTGACCAGCTCAGGGGGATCACGGAGGATCTCGTCCAGGTAGAGCGCCGCTGCGCCGCCCACGGAGGCGGAGGCCCCACCAGCCAAGAGGCCGGCCCAGACGGCCGACTTCCAGGTGGGTTGCTCCGTGCAGTACAAGCCGTACATGAGACGGGTCCACGGTCCGGTCAAGCGACGAATGACAGTACGGCTGAGGCCACCGTCGAGCATTTGCCTCGTGGTGATCATGCCGGCCTGTTGCCTGGCGAGGGAGACCAGGTTGATGGGCAGAGACTGACGCGGGTACATGTGCCGACGCTCGCATGCGAGGTGGCTCGTTGTCTGTGCCTGGGCCGCAACGGACAACACCAGGAGGCGGAGGGACAACACCTGGCACCCGTTGGACAACACCGTGCCCCACTCGGACAACACTGCAGCACACCGCCGCGCACCTCCGTGGTGTCCGTCGTCGGCTCCCCGGGGGTGATGGCGCAACCATAGCGAGCGACCTGCGGGTGGTCCCGGAGGACCTGGATCTGGATCTGGGGTGCTGGACGACCCCCAATCCAGATTTGGGGTGTGCGGCGTCGCTCCTGGCCGAAGGCAGGCAGCAACGGCATCTGGATCTGGGGTGCTGGACGACCCCGAATCAAGATGTGGCGGCACCGACGCCGACCCCAGACGGAAAACGGCGCCGCCACAGAGGCGACCCCGTCACACGGTGGTTCCCAGGCTCAGCCGAAGCGGCCGGTGATGTAGTCCTCCGTGGCCTTCTGCTCAGGGTTGTGGAAGATCTTCTCCGTCGGGCCCATCTCGATGAGCTCACCCGGCTGGCCGTGGGCCTTCAGGTTGAAGAAGGCCGTCCGGTCGGACACCCGTGCAGCCTGCTGCATGTTGTGCGTCACGATGACGACCGTGTAGTCCTCCTTGAGGTCCTTGATCAGGTCCTCGATGGCCAGGGTCGAGATGGGGTCGAGCGCGGAGCAGGGCTCGTCCATCAGCAGCACGTCGGGCTCGACGGCGATGGCGCGGGCGATGCACAGACGCTGCTGCTGGCCGCCGGAGAGGCTCGAGCCGGGACGCTCCAGGCGGTCCTTGACCTCGTTCCACAGGTTCGCGCCGCGCAGCGACTTCTCGACGAGTTCGTCGGCGTCCTTGCGGGAGATGCGCGCGTTGTTCAGGCGAACGCCGGCCAGGATGTTCTCCTTGATCGACATCGTGGGGAACGGGTTGGGGCGCTGGAACACCATGCCCACCTGGCGGCGCACCCGCACCGGGTCCACGTTGGCGGCGTACAGGTCTACGCCGTCGAGGAGTACCTGGCCGTCGACGTAGGCGCCGGGGATGACCTCGTGCATGCGGTTCAGCGAGCGCAGCACGGTGGACTTGCCGCAGCCGGACGACCCGATGAACGCGGTGACCGCGCGGGGCTCGATGGTCATGTTGACCGACTTCACGGCATGAAACTTGCCGTAATAGATGTCAAGGTCTTTGATCTCAATACGCTTGGACATTTCCAGGTTCCTTAACTCAGCGTCCGGCCTTGGGGGCGAACTTCCAGGCGATGAATCGCCCGATGGCGTTCAGTCCCATAACGATCAGAATGAGGGTGAGCGCGCCGGCCCATGCACGTGCATGGTACGCCGCCGTATCAATGCCGGGCGCGTACATGTACTGGTTGTACACGAACACCGGCAGGGTGGCCATGGGGTTGTCGAAGGGGTCGAGGTTCATCGACGACGTGATGGAGGCCGTGACCAGCAGCGGCGCGGTCTCGCCGATGACGCGGGCGATGGCCAGCACGACACCGGTGACGATGCCCGCGATCGAGGTGGGGAGGACTACCTTCACGATGGTGCGCCACTTCGGCACACCCAAGGCGTAGGAGGCTTCGCGCAGTTCGTTGGGGACGATCCGCAGCATCTCCTCGGTGGAACGCACCACCGTCGGGATCATGAGGACCGACAACGCGACGGCACCCGACATGCCGGACTTGTGGCCGGCGCCGAAGACCATGGAGAACAACGTGTAGGCGAACAGGCCCGCGACGATGGAAGGAATGCCCGTCATCACGTCGACGAAGAATCGGATCGCCGCTCCGAGCTTGCCGTTGCCGGCATATTCGACGAGGAAGATCGCCGTCATCAGGCCCACGGGCACCGAGATCAGCGTGGCGATGCCGGTGACGATCAGCGTTCCCCAGATGGCGTGGACGGCGCCGCCGCCCTCACCGAGGACGTTGCGCATCGACCAGGAGAAGAAGACGCCGTCGAAGCGGGCCAGACCGTTGGCCACCGTGCCCCAGACCAGGGAGACCAGCGGGGTCAGCGCGATCAGGAAGAACCCCGTCACGACGTACTTCGCGAGGCGGTCCTTGGCCCGGCGGCCGCCCTCGACGGCGCTGGAGAGCACGAACATCGCCAGCAGGAACAGCACGGCGGCCACCGAGACCACACTGGCGATGTTGGCCGACTTCAGGAGCGCCAACAGGCCCGCGGCGACGGCCACGGACACGACGAGCGCCGCCACGCCCGTGTACGCGGGGAGGCTGCCGTGTGTCAGGGGGGTGGGCTTCGGCGTCATGCTCGTCTTCGGGGACGGTGCGGTCTGTGTCGTGCTCATCAGTTGGCTCCCGAGAATTCCTTGCGGCGGTTGATGATCCACCGCGCGGTCATGTTGACGATCAGGGTGATGATGAACAGCACCAGGCCGGTTGCGATGAGCTCGTTGCGGCCGATGTCGTGCGCCTCGGGGAAGGACTGCGCGATATTGGCCGCGATGGTGTTGGGGTTCTGGCTGGTGAGGAGCTTGAAGCTGATGATGCCCGAGCCGGACAGCACCATGGCGACGGCCATCGTCTCACCGAGCGCACGGCCGAGGCCGAGCATGCAGGCCGACACGATGCCCGGCATGCCGAACGGGATCACGGCCTGCTTGATCATCTCCCAGCGGGTGGCTCCGAGCGCCAACGAAGCCTCCTCATGGAGCTTCGGCGTCTGCAGGAACACCTCCCGGGAGATGGCGGTGATGATCGGCAGGATCATGACGGCCAGCACGACGGAGGCGGTGAAGATGGTGCGGCCGGTGCCGGACACCTGGCCGCTGAACAGCGGGATCCAGCCGGCGTTCTCGTTGAGCCAGAGGAACAGCGGGCGCATGGCCGGCGCCAGCACCGCGATGCCCCACAGGCCGAAGACGACGGACGGCACGGCGGCCAGCAGGTCGATGATGTAGCCGAACGACGAGGCCACCCGCTTGGGCGCGTAGTGCGTGAGGAACAGCGCGATACCGACGGCGACAGGGACGGCCATCACCATGGCCAGCAGGGCGGACCACATCGTGCCGAAGGCGTACGGGGCGACGTAGGACCAGAAGCTCTGACCGCGCCCGAACTGGAACGTCTCGGGGTCTGCCAGGAGTGCCGGCAGCGCCAGGCCCACGAGGAAGGCAGCCACGGCGGCCAGGATGACGAGGATCAGGACGCCCGATCCGGTGGACAGACCCCGGAAGAAGGAATCGCCGAAACGCTTCTTGCTGCGGGTGAGCGAATGGGACTCGGACTCGGGTCCGGTGTCTGTCTGCGGGGCTTCGGGGGCTTCCGTTGCCGACATGGGCGCTCCTGAATCGAAACGAGAGTAGCGGTTTGCAGATTACACGCCCCTGATCGTGCAAAGTCGCGTCACCCGTTTCGGGCGACGCGACTTTGCATCGATCAGAGGCTGATGATCACTGGATGGAGTCGATCGAGGCGGTGACCTCATCGGACAGCGCGGCGGAGAGCGGCGCGGAACCGGCGCGCTCGGCGGAGGCCGACTGGCCCGCTTCCGAAGCGATGTAGGTGGCGTAGGCCTTCACGAGCTCAGCCTTGGCGTCGTCCTGGTAATCCTGGCAGGCGATCAGGTACGACACGAGCACGATGGGGTAGCCCTCGGCCTCGCGGTCCACCTTGATGGCCATGTCGTTCTCGGCGCGGCCATCTTCCACCGGCGAGTTCTCGACGATGGCGGCGGCGGCCTCAGTGGTGGGGCCGTGGAACGACCCGTCCTTGCCGAGCTTGGCGGTGGAGAAGTCGCCGGCCTGCGAGGCATCGACGTAACCGATGGTGCCGACACCGCCGGAGACGGCGGAGACAACGCCCTGGGTCTGAGCGGCGGCCTCGCCACCCTCGTACGGCCAGTCACCGGACTTCTCGGCGTCCCACACGCTGGGGGCAGCGGCGGCGAGGTAGTCCGTGAAGTTCTCGGTGGTGCCCGAGGTGTCGGAGCGGTGCACGGCGGTGATGTCGAGGTCGGGGAGTTCGACGCCCTCGTTCAGCGCGGCGATCTTCTCGTCGTTCCACTTGGTGATGTCACCCTTGAAGATGGCAGCCAGCGTGCCGGCGTCCAGGTTCAGGTCCGTGACACCCTCGACGTTGAAGACAACGGCGATGGGGGAGATGTAGACGGGCAGGTTGATCGGCTTGTCGACGCACTGCGAGAAGGTGTTCTCGTCGATCTCTTCCTGCTTGAAGGCCCGGTCGGAGCCGGCGAAGTCCGCGCCGCCGCCGATGAAGGCTTCGCGCCCGGCGCCGGAGCCCTCGGGGGAGTAGTTGATGGTGACGCCTTCGTTAGCGGTCTGGAAGCCGGCGATCCAGGTTTGCTGGGCGACTTCCTGCGCCGAGGCGCCGATGCCCGAGAGGGTGCCCTCGAGGTTCGAGGCGGGGGCGGCCGCTTCCGTGCTGGCGGTTTCTTCGGTGCCAGCCGATTCGGAGGCGCTGGCGGCGGTGGTGTTCTCCGCGGGAGCGTTGGTGGTGCCCTCGTTGGCGGCGCAGGCCGACAGGAGGAGGGCGGCCGAGAGGCCGGCAGCGGCGGTCAGGCGGATCTTCATTTCGGGATACCTTCCGAGACGGGAATGGGCCGCAAGTTGGCCCTGGAACTGAACGAACTGTGTGTTCCTGCATGTGAACGTAGGACGACCAGGTAACCGAATGGTCCGGGTTTGGTTAACAGATGATGAACGGAGGGCGAGTTCTCGCCCCTCCCGGGGTTTTCTCGGGTAGTTGTGACGGGATCGTTACCCCCGGGGCATCCCAGGACAGAGATCCGGGCTCAGGCCGTCGGCTTGTGCACTTCGACGGCGACGAGGTCACCGTCGTCGTCCCGGTGCACGACGACGACCTCGCCCACGACCATGGGCTTGGCCTTGATCCCCAGACCCTCGAACATCGCCGGTAGCACGGGGCGGTGCCCACAGAGCGCGGTGGGGGCCGTGGTGCGCTTGAAGAGGCGGGCGACGAAGCGGCGGACCTCCCTCGGATGCACCGTGCCCTCCTCTTCGGTGAGCACGTCCTCCGTGACGATCTCCAGCCCGCGCTGTTCCGCGTAGGGTCGCAACGTCTCCACGCACCTGGTGGAGGAGGAGCTCACCAGGTTCTCCACGCCGTAGGCGCCGAACAACTGGGCCAGTTCCCTGGCCTGGCGCCGGCCGCGCCCCGTGAGGCGACGCTCCTGGTCCGGCCCGCTCCAGTCCTTGCGGAGCATGGCCTTGCCGTGGCGCACCAGCAGCAGGGGGGTGGTGCGCGGCTTCAGCAGCGCCGTCGACAACAGGCGCCGCTCGTCGGCGTAGGTGAGGGTGCGCATGGCCTTGTCGATCCGGGCCCAGCGGATCTTGTCGACCTCGCGGTTGGGTTCGAAGGGCTGCTCCGCCAGCACCTCGGCACGCCAGTACTGGACGGCCTTGAGCCCCTTGGAGAGTTTGTACTCGATGGGGGGCAGCCGCAGCCCCAGTCGGACGGCGACCCCGGCTTCTTCGAACACCTCGCGCACCGCCGTCCGGGGTGCGAGCTCGTCGACGGTGCCCTTGCCCTTCGGCAGTGACCAGTCGTCGTAGGCCGGGCGGTGGATCATCAGCACCTCGACGTCCTTGCCGGTGCCCCTCAGCACGACGGCACCCGCCGCGCGGATGGCGACGCGACGGCTCATCGGGTCGAGCGCCTGGCCGCGGTCTGCTGGATCAGCCATTCCTGGATGTCTCTCAACGGGGTGCCGTCCGGGCCGGTGGTGTGCACCGACCATGTCGAATCATTGAGTTCCCAGTGCACGGTGCCGGGGTCGAACGCCATCGCGAAGAGTTCGTCGATGTGCCGCAGGTGCGCCGGGTTGCTGAGCCCGACGATGGCCTCGACCCGGCGGTCCAGGTTGCGGTGCATGAGGTCTGCCGAGCCGATGCCCACGATGGGCTGGCCGCCACCCACGAAGGAGTAGATGCGGGAGTGCTCGAGGAACCTGCCCAGGATGGAGCGGACCCTGATGTTCTCGCTCAGCCCGGGGACTCCCGGCCGGATCGTGCAGATGCCGCGCACCCACATGTCCACCGGCACGCCAGCCTGGGACGCGCGGTAGAGGCCATCGATGATGGCCTCGTCGACGATGGAGTTGACCTTGATCTTGATGCCCGACGGCAGGCCCCGTCGCTGATTGGCGATCTCGCCGTCGATGTAGTCCAGCAGCCCGCGCCGGATACCGTCCGGGGCCACCAGCAGGCGGCGGTAGTGCGTCTCCTGCGTCATGCCCGAGAGGTGGTTGAACAGCCGCGCCAGGTCGTCGGTGATGATGGGGTGCGCCGTCAGCAGGCCCATGTCCTCATACAGTCGGGCGGTCTTCGGGTTGTAATTGCCGGTGCCGATGTGGGCGTAGCGGCGCAGGCCGTCGGCCTCCTCGCGCACCACCAGCGACAGTTTGCAGTGGGTCTTGAGCCCGAGCATGCCGTAGACGACGTGGACGCCTGCCTTCTCCAGCTTCCGCGCCCAGCCGATGTTGTTCTGCTCGTCGAAGCGGGCCTTGATCTCGACGATGGCCAGGACCTGCTTGCCCATCTCGGCCGCCTCGATGAGGGCGTCGACGATGGGGGAGTCGCCGGAGGTGCGGTACAGCGTCTGCTTGATGGCGAGCACCGCGGGATCAGCTGCCGCCTGCTCGATGAAGCGCTGCACCGAGGTGGCGAACGAGTCGTACGGGTGCTGCACCAGAACGTCGCGCAGCTTCAGCGCCTTGAACATGTCTGCGGGGCTCGCGCTCTCCACCTCCGCCAGGTCCGGGTGCGTGATGGGCAGGAAGTTGGGGTACTTGAGGTCTTCCCGGTTGGAGTCGTCCAGCGAGAACAGGCCCGTGAGGTCCAGCGGCGCCTGCACCCGGTAGACCTCGTTGGCCTTGATGTCGAGCTCGTTGATGAGCATGTCGAGCATCTTCTCGTCGATGTCGTCCTCGACCTCGAGGCGGACCGGAGGGCGACCGACCTTGCGTCGCAGCAGTTCCTTCTCCAGGGCGAACAGGAGGTTCTCGGCGTCGTCCTCCTCCACCTCGATGTCCTCGTTCCGGGTGACCCGGAAGGTGGTGTGGGACAGCACCTGCATGCCGCTGAACAACTGCCCGAGATGGCGGGAGATGATCTCCTCCAGGGGCAGGTAGCGGCCCTCCGCGAGGCGGACGAAGCGCGACAGCACCGGCGGCACCTTCACGCGGGCGAACTGCCTGGTGCCCGTGACGGGGTTGCGCAGCAGCACCGCCAGGTTCAGCGAGAGGCCCGAGATGTAGGGGAAGGGGTGCGACGGGTCCACGGCGAGGGGGGTGAGCACGGGGAAGATCCGCTCGGCGAACAGCGCCCGCATCGCGTCCTTCTCGTTGGCCGTGAGTTCCTCCCACTTGAGGATCTCCACGCCCTCGGCGCGCAGCGCGGGGCGGACGTCCTTCTGGAACACCAACGACTGCTCGTTCACCAGGCGACCCACCTTGGCGAGCAGTTCGGCATGCAGTTCGCCGGGCATCTTGCCCAGCACGGTGGGGACGGCCACGCCGGCCGCGATGCGGCGCTTCAGGCCCGCGACGCGCACCATGAAGAACTCGTCCAGGTTCGACGAGAAGATCGCCAGGAACTTGGCGCGCTCGATCAGCGGGACGCGGAGCGCGTCCTTGGCCTGGTCCAGGACGCGGTCGTTGAAAGCCAGCCAGCTCAGTTCACGGTCGAGGTAGCGGTCTGCCGGCAACCGTGCGTTGTCGGTGGCGTCGATGGCGGGATCGCTCATGCAGGGGTCCTCTCGGCGTGGAAGCTCGTGTCGGTCTGGACGATCTCGAAGCCCGCCTTGCGGTACATGGCCACCACGCGCTCCTGGCTCCCCTCGACATAGAGCTGGATGCGGTCGTCGCCCTGCTGTGCGAGGTGGTGGAGACCGGCGGCCAGCAGGATGCGACCCAGGCCCTTGCCCTCGTGCTCCGGCGCGACGGCCATCACGTAGACCTCCCCGAGGCCGCCGCCATGGCGTTTGGTCCAGTGGAAGCCCACCACGTCGCCGTCCTGACGGGCGACGAACAGGCCGTGGGGATCGAACCACGGCTGGCGGGTGAGGTCGTCGAACTCCGCGAGGGTGAGCCGGCCCTGCTCGGGATGCTGGGCGAACGCGGCGGCGTTGACGGCGACCAGCTGTTCCCGGTCTGCGGGGGCGAAGGTGCCGAGGGTGTAACCCTCAGGCAGGGAGCCGGTGACCGGCTGCGAATAGTCGGTGCGGGATTCCATGCGGAGCAGGGACCGGACCGGCCGCATGCCGACGCGGGTGGCGAGTTGGGGCGCGCCGGGCAGCGTCCCGAAGGCCCATGCCGACGACTCGGGGTGGGCCCGCAGAGCCTCCGTGAGCAGTTCGGTGCCGATGCCCTCGCGACGGTGGTCCGGATGGACGCCCACGAGCAGCGTGCCGTCACGCTCGTCGCAGACGACGAAGCCGTACGGGTCCTTCCGCTTGCCCATGAAGAAGAAATCGGCCTCGCGCACGCCGTCGATGCCGAGCGAGCCCGACTCGTTGACCGGGGAGATGCCGTCATGCTCAGTGATCGCGTCGACGAGGCCGCGCAGGGCGTCGCGCATCGTCGGTGTCAGCGTCGTCAAGCTAACCAGCACGGTGAGCCTCCCTCGCACTGGCGAAGCGGTAACCAACGTTGCGCACAGTGCCGATGTAGTAGTCGAATTGGCCGAGCTTAGCCCGAAGCCGGCGCACGTGGACATCCACCGTGCGGGTGCCACCGTAGTAGTCGTACCCCCACACCTGGCTGACCAGGGTCTCCCTCGACAGCACGCGGCCGGGGTGCTGCATCAGGTAGCGCAGCAGTTCGAACTCCGTGTAGGTCAGGTCGAGCGGTGCCCCGTCGAGGGTGGCGGTGTAGGCGGCCCCGTCCACGCGGATGGGCCCGGCCACCAACAGGTCCGGGTCTGCGCTGGAGCGGGTCAGCACCCGGATGCGCGCGTCGATCTCTGCGGGTTCACTGCCCGCGGCGACGAAGTCGTTGAATCCCCAGTCCGGTGACAGCACGGCCAGGCCGGACAGCGCCACGATCAACAGCACCGGGGCGTTCCCGCCGCGCGAGAGCGCCTGACAGGTGGAGCGGGCGCCCGCGAGGTCCACGGTGCCGTCCACCACGACGACATCAGCGCCCTCGGCGTCGATCAAGGCTTGGGCCGCCGACGTGACAGTGGTGATCTGGTGGCTCAGCAGCGCCAGTTCCGGAGGCGTTTCCTTGGAGGAGACGAACACGATGTTGCTCATGGCTGCCCTCCTTCCGCGCTCCGCGGGACGACCTCATCCTAGTGGTACGTCGCCCCCCGTGGTACGCACGTTCCGGGGTGGCCTGAGCTCCACCGCTACCATGTTCCCCATGACGCAGGACCTTCCGGACGATCTGTTCCGGCAAGGGGCCGAAGAAGGCCCCGAGGAGGCGCGCGGGGAGCCGGAGCGGTCCCACGTGCCTGAACGGTCGTCGGTCAAGACGGTGCCGCTCGGACAGGACGGGATTTCGCTGCGCATGCTGGCCGGCATCCTGGTGCTCGCAGTGCTGCTGGCCTTCGCCGTCGGGCGTCTGTTCTTCTTCCGCGGCAACCAGGATCCGATGGTGACCGTGAGCCCTGCTCCGCTGCCCACCGCGACGGCCTCCGCCCCGCCCAGCACCGAGGGGGTGCCGTATTCGGACGCCGTGGTGGTCGCCAACGTGGTGGCTGCCGAGGGGCAGTGCCTTGAGGGCGGCACGCGGGACACTCCGGCGATGCTCATCGACGACGACTCGGGCACCCTGTGGCGCTGCCACGGCGAGGGCGTGGGGGAGCAGGTGACGTTCACATTCAGCGGGCGCCGGCCCCTCGTCGGCGTGCGAGTGGTCAACGGCAACACCGCCTGGTCAGACCGGTACCTGATGGAGCGCCGCGTCCTCAGCATCAGGTGGGAGTTCGACGACGGGTCCTTCTTCGTGCAGGGCCTGGCTGCGAACAACCGCAATCCGCAGGAAGTGCGCTTCCCGCCGCTGTCCGCCACGGGCGTGACCATGACGGTCTTGGATGCCACCGCTCCCGGCGACGGCGAAGCCAATGCCGACGCCGTGTCGCTCAGCTCGGTGGAGTTCCTCACCCCAGCCTGAGCCGGCTCACTCCCAGTTCTTCGTGTCCATGGTGATGGTCACGGGGCCGTCGTTGACGGAGCTGACGAGCATGTGGGCGCCGAACCTGCCCCGCGCCACCGTCGCGCCCAGCGACTCCAACTGCCGGCACAGTTCCTCGACGAGCGGCTGACTCACGCCGCCGCCGGCCGCGCGGCTCCAGGACGGGCGGCGCCCCTTCCGCGTCGAGGCGTAGAGGGTGAACTGGCTGACGACGAGCAGGGGCGCGTCGACGTCGCTGGCCGACTGTTCGTCGGCGAGGATCCGCAGCGACCAGATCTTCCGGGCCAGCGCCGCGGCGTCGTCGGGGGTGTCGTCGTGGCCGACGCCCGCCAGGACGAGCAGGCCGGGGCCGTCCAGCTCGCCGACCACCTCACCGTCGACCTTCACGGAGGCCTCGAGCACCCGGGTCACCACAACACGCATGGTGCCCATTGTGGCTGCTTCGTATACTGGCCCGCATGTCGACCGAACCGCAGATGAATATTGACATCGAGGTCCCTGAGGGGCTCAATCCCGCACTGACGGCGCTGGGCTGGATGGTCGGTCGCTGGGAAGGCACCGGCCACGGCACGGACCACGAGGGCAACGGCTTCCAGTTCGAGCAGCGCATGGAGTTCCAGCACAACGGCGATGACTACCTCTACTACATCTCGCAGACCTTCCTGCTCGATGAGGGTCCCGCCGGGCAACAGGAGGCCACGGAGGGGATCGGCCGGGCCACCAAGGTGCTCGGCATGGAGACCGGGTTCTGGCGCCCGAAGCCCGACGCCTCCGTCGAGGTGGAACTGGCCAACTCCGAGGGCTGGACCGAGATCCTGATCGGCAAGATCCAGGTGACCCGCATCGACTTGACCACCGACGCGGTGGTGCGCGGCGAGTCCGCCGCGGTCGAGCACATGTCCGGGCAGCGCCTGTACGGCAAGGTCGAGGGAGACCTCATGTACGCGCTCGACCGCTCCACCACCGCCCACGACCTGCGCCCGCACATGTGGGCCCGCCTGAAGAGGGTCTGATGGCCGCCGTCGCCATGGATGAGGGCCTCGACGCGGGGCTGATCTGGCACTTCGGGAACCCCGTCGCAGAGGCCCGCTCGCTCGCCTCGGGCGAGGGTGTCGTGGACCTGCGCAACCGCGAGGTCGTCGAGATCTCCGGCGCGGACCGCCTCACCTGGCTGCATTCCATCACCACGCAACACCTGTCCGGCCTGGGGGCGGGGCAGTCAACCACGGCGCTGATCCTGTCTCCCACGGGGCACATCGAGCACGTGCTCTACGGCACCGACGACGGCACCAGCTTCCTCGCCTGGACCGAACCGGGCAGGGCCGAAGCGCTGGTGAAGTTCCTCGACTCCATGCGGTTCGTGATGCGCGTGGAGGTCACCCGGCGCACGGACCTGCGCCTCGCCTGGGTCGGGCACAGGGTGCCACTGGATCCCCGGTGGCGCGTCCGCGACTCCGACGTCGGCGGGCTGGACGTCTTCCTCCCGGTGGACGCAGAGGTGGAGCCCACCGTCGGCACCTGGGCGTTCGACGCCCTGCGCGTGGCCGCCGGTGTGCCGCGCCTCTTCGTCGACACGGACCACAAGACCATCCCGAACGAGATCGGCCTGGTGGGCACTCACCTCAACAAGGGCTGTTACCGCGGGCAGGAGACAGTCGCCCGCGTGCACACGCTGGGCCGGCCGCCCCGTCGGTTGGTGCAGCTGCACCTGGACGGTTCGCTGTCGCAGCTGCCGGAACAGGGCTCCCCGGTTGAGTACGGCGGCCGCACCGTCGGCTTCGTGGGCTCGTCGGCCCGCCACCATGAGCTGGGCCCCATCGCCCTGGCCCTGGTGAAGCGCAACGTGCCTGTCGACGCGGAACTGCTGGCCGACGGAATCGCCGCGGCCCAGGAGGTGCTGGTGGACCCGGAGGTCGGCCTGCACGTCCGGCCCGTGCTCGGCTGACGCCGCCGCCAACGACACACCCCCACGCTCAGCATCAGCCGGGCGTGGGGGTGTCGCGTTCAGGTCAGTTCAGCGCGGCCAGCGCGGCCTGGTAGTCCGGCTCCTGGCCGATCTCCGGCACCTGCTCGGTGTAGACGACCTTGCCGTCCTCGTCGATCACGATGACGGAGCGCGAGAGGAGGCCCTTGAGCGCGCCGGTCTCCAGCGTGACGCCGTAGTTCTCGCCGAAGTCGGTGCGGAAATCGGAGGCGACCACGACGTTGTCGATGCCCTCAGACTCGCAGAACCGGGCGTGCGCGAACGGTAGGTCGCGCGAGACGTTCAGGACGGTGGCGCCCTCGAGGCCGGCTGCGCTCTCGTTGAAGGTGCGAAGCGAGGTGGCGCACACTCCGGTGTCGAGCGACGGGAAGATGCTGATGAGCAGCTTCCTGCCGGCGAAGTCGGACAGCCGGACCTCGGCGAGGTCGGTGCCGGTGACCACGAAATCCGGGGCGGTGGAGCCGACTGCGGGCAGTTCGCCTACGGTACGGACGGGGTTTCCTTTGTGGGTGATATCAGCCATGCCCCGATCCTTGCCCATGCAACCAAACGGCGACCGGTGCGTCTCGTCCCCTGTCGGCGAACAGGGGTGGTCGCGCGTGTGTTCGCCCTCTGTTCACCCGGAAGTGGTTGGATCCTGCTATGAGTCAATCGAGCCTGCGCGAATACATCGACCAACTCCTCGCGGATGGTTTCGCCGTCACTGATGTGCACGGCGAGGACCCATACCTCATCGACCCGCTCGGACAGGCCGTCGAGACCTGGCGCGACCGCTACCCGTACGACGTCCTCCTGGGGCGCAACGAGTACGAGATCGAGAAGCGGCAGCTGCAGATCGAACTGTTGAAGTTCCAGTATTCGGCGCAGGACCGCGGCACCAAGCACGTCGTCCTGTTCGAAGGCCGCGACGCGGCGGGCAAGGGTGGCGCCATCAAGCGATTCACCGAGCACCTCAATCCCCGCTACGCCCGCACCGTGGCACTGGGCGTGCCCACGGAACGGGAGAGGGGCCAGTGGTACTTCCAGCGCTACATCCAGCATCTCCCGACGGCGGGCGAGATCGTGATGTTCGACCGCTCCTGGTACAACCGGGCAGGCGTGGAGCGCGTGATGGGGTTCTGTTCGGACCAGGAATACGACACCTTCGTGCGGCAGGCGCCGTTGTTCGAGGAGATGCTCATCGAGGCCGGCACCACGGTGACGAAACTGTGGTTCTCCGTCACGCAGCGCGAGCAGCGCACGCGCTTCGCCATCCGTCAGATCGATCCCGTGCGGCAGTGGAAGTTGTCGCCGATGGACCTGGAGTCGCTGGGCCGGTGGGACGACTACACGGCCGCGAAGAACGCGATGCTGAAGCACACCGACACGGCGATCGCCCCCTGGTACCGCATCAAGTCCAACGACAAGAAGCGCGCCCGGCTCAACGCCATGCGCCTGTTCCTCGGCCTGCACGACTACGACGGCAAGGACCCCTCGGTCATCAAGCCGGTCGACCCGCTGATCGTGACCATGGGCCGCAAGAACCGGATGGCCGAGGAGCCAGAGGAGCACGAGGACTGAGCCTCGGGCTAGCAGCCCGTGACCGCCCGGATGGCGTCGGCGAGCGGCCGGAGGTCGTTGTTGATCACCCGCTGGGAGTTCGCGGACTCCGAGATGGACTCCCGCTCCGCGATCTCCGCGTTGCTCAGCCCGTCGAGCAGGCCCAGCAGGGACCCGACGGTGGCCCCCCGGAGCCGGGCGAGGTGCGCGTCGATGAGCCCCACCGTCGAGGGCAGGACCGACGGGGGCTCAAGGCCCACGATGGCCGTCCGGGTTCCCCGGTAGCCGGCGTCAGAAGCCTGGGCGCGCACGGCGTCGACCGCCTCCCGGGCGCGCCACCAGGCGGTGCCGTCCTGAATGCCCCGCTCTTCGTCGATCACCTTCACCTCGCCCACGCCGAGGCCCACGCGCAGGTCCACCTCCGGCGCCAGGGTCAGGCGCAGGAAGTAGGCCGCCCGTAGCGCCTCCTCCAATGAGGCGTAGATGCCCTGCAGTTCGTCGCCGACGGTGAACCGCAGGGCGTCCAGCGCCGACACCCGCCTGTTGGTGTCGTCGACGGCGGACAGCAGGGCACGGTGACGTTGCGCGCGGGATTCACCGCGGGAGCCGACGACGTCGAAGAGGACACCGACCACGTTAGACCAAGCCTTCATTTGTGCCATATGAAGATATTAGCTTAAGAACGGCGAAGTGAAGGTCCCGTGCAGCGATCAGATCAGCGCAGCACGCCCGGCTCAACCACCTCGGTGACAGCGGCGTAGGCCCTGCGCATCGGGCAAGTGCCCCATCTTCCGGCCCCCGGGTGTCGGTGTCGCCGTGTAGCGTCTGACGCGTGCTGGATCTGCTGATGAAGGGTGCCGTCCTGGTGGCGGGCGGAGCGTTCGCGCTGCTCGGCAACGGGGTGATCCGTTGGCTGCTGCGCCGCATCGACCAGGTTGCCCGCAGGGTGGAAGACGATCTGGAACAGACCCGGAGGAATCTGGGCCTGGTGGCGGCCCAGCAGGAACTGCCCGGCGGGCGGTGGGTGGGCATCCTCGAGCGCATCGCCATCTACTGCTGCCTCGTGGCGGGGTTCCCGGAGGGCATCGCCATCGTGCTCGCGGTCAAGGGGCTCGGGCGTTACGCGGACCTCAAGACCACCTCTGCGTCCGGCACTTCCCGTAAGGGTGAGTTGTTCATCATCGGCACCTTCGCCAGCGTGCTGTGGGCCGCGCTGTGGGCGGGCATCGCCTACGGGGTGGTGCGGTTGTGGTGACGGACCCGCTCCCGGAGGAGGTGGCGGCGGAGCTGCTGGCCCGCTGGCGCGAACCCCACCGTCGCTACCACGGCGTCTCGCACCTCGCCGACGGGCTGGAGGCCCTTGAGCTGCTGGGGGCCGGTGACCTCGAGCGTCTGGCCTACTGGTGCCACGACGCGGTGCACACCAACACCTCCCCCCAGGACGAACTGGCCTCGGCAGAGGTGGCCCGCGCTCTCCTCGCACCGCACCTGACTCCCACGGAGGTGGATGAGGTGTGCCGGCTGGTGTTGATCACGATTTCCCACGCGCCCACAGCCGGGGACCAGCGGGCCGCCCGCGTCGCGGATGCGGATCTGCACGGTCTGGGGCTCACCTGGGAGCGGTACCTGGCCAACGTGCAGGCGATCAGGGCGGAGCTCCCGGGGCTGCCTCCGGCGCAGTGGCGGGCCCGCCGTCGGGCCTTCGCCCAGCGCATGCTGGAGCGGCCCCGTATTTTCGCCACGGAGCTTGGCCTGGAGCGGTGGGAGGGCTCCGCGCGGGCCAATCTTGAGCGTGAACTGGCCGGAGAATCCTTGTAAATGACCCTCCCGCCGTCGTACCGTAGATGCACACGGTTTTCCACCGTCGGCGGAGTGTTTGCCTAGCGGCAACGTGGCCGCAACATGGACGCCGGGCGTGCAGATCCCCCCAAGGCACGCCCGGCGTTCTACGTGTCCGGGCTAGTTCTTCTTCTGGCGGTTGCGCTCGCGCTGACGCTCGTTGCCGTTGAGGACCACCTTGCGGATGCGCACGACGGCCGGGGTGACCTCGAGGCACTCGTCGGCCGCGCAGAACTCCAGTTGCTGTTCCATCGACATCTGCTTGGCGGGGATCAGCCGCTCGAGCTCGTCACCGGTGGAGGAGCGCACGTTGGTGAGCTTCTTCTCCTTGGTGGGGTTGACGTCCATGTCCTCGGGACGCGGGTTCTCGCCCACGATCATGCCCTCGTACACCTCCGCGCCGGGGGAGACGAACAGCGTGCCGCGCTCCTGCAGGTTGAACAGCGCGTACGACGTGACCGAGCCGGTGCGGTCCGCAACCAGCGAGCCGGTGGGACGGGTGCGGAAGTCGCCGGCCCAGGGCTCGTAGCCCTCGGCGACGTGGTTCATGATGCCGGTGCCGCGCGTCTCGGTGAGGAACTCCGTACGGAAGCCGATCAGGCCGCGTGCCGGGACGATGAACTCGAGGCGGACCCAGCCGGTGCCGTGGTTGACCAGTTGTTCCATGCGGCCGCGGCGCAGCCCCATGAGCTGGGACACAGTGCCGACGAACTCTTCGGGGATGTCGACGGTGAGGCGCTCGATCGGCTCGTGGACCTTGCCGTTGATGACCTGGGTGACCACCTGGGGCTTGCCCACGGTGAGCTCGAAGTTCTCGCGACGCATCATCTCGACGAGGATGGCGAGCTGCAGTTCGCCTCGGCCCTGGACCTCCCAGGTGTCGGGACGCTCGGTGGGCGAGACGCGGATGGAGACGTTGCCGATGAGTTCCTGGTCCAGGCGGGCCTTGAGGAGGCGGGCCGTCAGGTTCTTGCCGGACTTGCCGGCGAGCGGCGACGTGTTGATGCCGATGGTCATGGAGATCGACGGCTGGTCGACCGCGATGAGCGGCAGCGGCTTGGGGTTCTCCGGATCCGAGAGGGTCTCGCCGATCATGATGTCCGGGATGCCGGCGATGGCGACGATGTCGCCCGGGCCGGCGCTCTCCGCGGGCACCCGGTCGAGGGCCTCGGTGCGCAGCAGTTCGGTGAGCTTGACGTTCTGGATGGTGCCGTCGGTCTTGCACCAGGCCACCTGCTGGCCGCGCTTCAGTTCACCGGCGACGACGCGCAGCAGCGCGAGGCGACCCAGGTACGGAGAGGCGTCGAGGTTGGTGACGTGCGCCTGCAGCGTGGCGCCCTCTTCGTATTCGGGGGCGGGGATGGTGTCGAACAGGGTGTCGAACAGCGGTTCCAGGTTGGGGCTGTCGGGCATGGTGCCGTCCGCCGGCTGGGTCGTCGACGCGCGGCCCGCCTTGGCGGAGGCGAAGACGATGGGGAAGTCGAGGCCATCGGCCGCGTCGTCGTCGAGCAGGTCGATGAACAGGTCGTAGGTCTCTTCGACGACGGCGGAGATGCGGGCGTCCGCGCGGTCCACCTTGTTGACCACCACGATGATCGGGAGCTTCTTCGCGAGCGCCTTGCGCAGGACGAAGCGGGTCTGGGGGAGCGGGCCCTCAGAGGCGTCCACGAGAAGGATCACACCGTCGACCATCTCGAGGCCGCGCTCGACCTCACCGCCGAAGTCGGCGTGGCCGGGCGTGTCGATGATGTTGATGATGGTGTCCTCGCCGTTGGGACGGCGGTGGTGCACGGCGGTGTTCTTCGCGAGGATGGTGATGCCCTTCTCGCGCTCGAGGTCCATCGAGTCCATCACCCGGTTGTTGACGTCCGAGCCTTCCCGGAAAGCACCCGACTGCCACAGCATGGCATCGACGAGGGTGGTCTTTCCGTGGTCGACGTGGGCGATGATCGCCACGTTACGCAGATCGGAACGTTGGGGCATGGGGGTCTCCCAGAGATAGAAGGCGGAGGGCCGCGGGAAAGTGTACGGCCCGCAAGCGGCCACGGAGAAAAAGGCCCACACTGGTGGCATGCCGCGACGCTTCGACTTCCAGGTTACCTTCGACTGCGCTGACCCCCTGGCGCTCGGCCAATTCTGGTGCGAGGTGCTGGGCTACGTGCGTGAGGCGCCGCCGGAATTCGACACCTGGGAGGAACAGCTCGTCGCCTGGGGTGTGCCCCGGGACCAGTGGAACTCGATCAACGCGATCATCGACCCGGACGGCGTGCGCCCGAGGGTCTTCTTCCAGCGGGTGCCGGAGGGCAAGGTGGTCAAGAACCGGCTCCATCTCGACGTGCGGGTGGCGCCCGGGCAGGTGGGGGCCGACCGGATGGACGTGCTCGAAGCGGAGTGCGGGCGGCTCGTCGACCTCGGCGCCAGACGGGTGCGGCGGGAGGAACCTGCGCCCGACAACGGGGACGCGGGCTGGATCGTGATGCAGGACCCCGAGGGCAACGAGTTCTGCCTCGACTGACGCAACTGACGTGTCGGCCCGCATACGCCACGTAGCTCCATGGTGTCGCCGGTCGGCGGGGAACAGGCTGGAGGTACCAGCGAGGTGCATGAGCAACGTCTGAGCATCGGTGCTGGACGCCGGGGGGTCGCCGGGGACCGACGCGGAGTGCCTTCGGGGTGCTGTGACGCGGGCTGTGTAGGCTGTCGCCATGAGCGAGACGCACCCCAATCTCATGGCATCCGACGTCGTGGTCCACCTGCCCGAGGACCCCGCTCTCGAAGCGATCGTGGAGCGGGGCAGCGGGGGCTTCCTCGACGTCGTGGCGTCGCATCCTGAGAGCTCGCTCTGCTGGGCACTGCTCGCCGAGACCTGCCTGGCTGAAGGCGACCTGGGCAACGACATCGCCGCCTATGCCTACGCCCGCACCGGCTACCACCGCGGGCTGGACCTGCTGCGTCGCAACGGTTGGAAGGGCAGCGGTCAGATCCCCTGGGCGCACGAGCCCAACCGGGGCTTCCTCCGGGCGTTGTACGCGCTGAGCGTTGCGGCGGGTCGGATCGGTGAAGCCCAGGAACAGGACCGTTGCGCGCAGTTCCTGCGTGACTCGTCCGAAGAGGCGTACCAGGCGCTCGCCACCGAGCCTGCCTGAAGGCTCAGCCTGCGAAGTCGGACTCGATCAGACGCACCAGTGCGTCGACGGCTTCCTGCGCCTGAGCGCCGGTGGCCTCGATGAAGAGGGAGTCGCCCATCCGGGCGTCCAGCGTGGCGAGCCCGATGCTGCTCGTGGCGGGAGCCGGGCCGATGACGCCCTTGCTGACCAGGACCTGGGCGTCGAACTGACGGGCCTTTGCGACGAACATCGCAGCCGGCCGGGCGTGGAGCCCTGCCTCGTTCACCAACCGCGCCTCACCGCGCGCCTGCGCCGATCGGTTCGATTCGGGGGCCGCACTCACCTGTTCCGGGGTGCCGAGGTGGGCCTGCTTCGGGCCCATCGCCGCCACGCACTCGGCCTCCACCTCGTCGATGCCGGCTCCGCTGGCCACCTTGATCACCCCGGCCATGATGCCCTCAACGAAGGGCGCGGCGAGGACGCGGATGTCGTGGCCGCCGAAGCCGTAGAGCTCGATACCCAGCTCCGCGCTCATCACGGCGGACCCGATGTCGACGAAGATCACCACGCCGTCGCCCTGGTCCACCTCTGAGATCGCAGAAGTCACCGCCGTCGCGTCCGTGCCGATGCCGCCGTCGATGGTGCCGGCCGCCAGGGCAATCGGCGGCGGGTCGTCGTGGACCATCTGCAGCGCGAGGTCGACGGCCGCCTCAGCGAGCCGGCGCGAGTGGGAGACGACGACGATGCCGACAGCCATCAGGCCTGCACCACGTGCGACAACGCGTCCCAGAGGTAGGTGGCCGAGGCTGCTCCCGGGTCCATGTGGCCGGCCGAGCGTTCACCGAGGTAGCTGGCCCTGCCCTTGCGGGCGACCAGCGGGACGGTCGCGTCACGACCGGCGGCCGAGGCCTCCTGTGCCGATTCGATGGCGTCCTTCAGGGTGGCGCCCTCGTCCAGCGCGGCGTCGAGGGCGTCGATGGCCGGCAGCAGCGCGTCGACCATCGTCTTGTCCTCGAGCTCCGTCTTCCCGCGGGCGATCAGGCCGTCGATGCCGGAGCGCAGGGCCTTCGCGAAGTCTGCCGCGCGTAGCGTGACGACCTGGCCCGTGGCCATGCCCATCTTCATGAACAGCGTGCCGTAGAGCGGGCCGGCGGTGCCGCCGACCGTGCTGACCAGCGTCATCCCCGCCTTCTTCAACAGCGCATCGATGCTGTTGGCCTCGTCCAGCGTGGTCACGACGGCCGCGGTGCCGCGGGCCATGTTGGCACCGTGGTCTGCGTCACCGATGGCCGAATCCAGATCGGTCAGGTAGATCTTGTTCTCGTCGACGATCTGCGCGAACCGGCGCAGCCACTCCGCGAGGTCGTCGAGGGTCAGTTCGTTCTCGCTCACAGGCCCCACCGTAGCCCGGCGGTCCGCACTGGCGCGTCCCACAGGCCGATGATGTCGTCATCTGCACGCAGCAGAGTGAGCGAACAGCCGGCCATGTCCAGGCTGGTGATGTAGTTGCCCACCAGGTTGCGCTCGACGCGGACGCCGGCCTCGCCCAGCAGGTCGATGACTTCGCCGTACATCAGGTACAGCTCGATGAGCGGGGTGCCGCCCATGCCGTTGAGCATGGCGATGACCGGGGCGCCGGTGAAGTCGAGGTCGTGCAGGATGGGCTCCACCAGTTGCCTGGCCACGGACTTCGCGTCGCCGATGGGCTCGCGGTGCCGCCCCGGCTCGCCGTGGATGCCGATGCCGATCTCCATCTGGTCTTCCGGGAGGTCGAACGTGGGGCGGCCCGCGGCGGGGACGGTGCAGGAAGTGAGCGCCATGCCCATCGAACGGCCGTTGTCGGCGACCTTCTGCGCCAGTTCCTTCACTGCCGCGAGGTCGCGGCCCTCCTCGGCGGCGGCGCCGACGATCTTCTCCAGCAGCACCGTCGTGCCGACACCGCGGCGGCCGGCCGTGTAGAGGGAGTCCTGCACCGCCACGTCGTCGGCCACGATGACCGTCTCGACGGTGATCCCGGCGTCGGCGGCGAGCTCGGCCGCCATCTCGAAGTTCATGATGTCGCCGGTGTAGTTCTTCACGATGTGCAGCACGCCCGCCCCGCCGTCGACGGTGGTGGTGGCCTCGAGCATCTGGTCCGGGGTGGGGGAGGTGAAGATCTCACCGGCGCACGCTGCGTCGAGCATGCCGAACCCGACGAAGCCGCCGTGCATCGGCTCATGGCCGGAACCGCCGCCGGAGATGAGGGCGACCTTGCCCTGGTCCTTCTGCTGGGCGCGGTAGACGATGCGGTTGTCGTGATCCACGCGGACTTCCGGATCTGAGGCCTCGACGCCCTTCAGAGCATTCCGGACGACGTCGTCAGGGGAATTGATCAATTTCTTCATCACGCTACTCCTGCGTCTTTGCACGGCGCGCGTGCGCGCGTCAGGTTCTATTCTTCCATCCGTGCGCAATCGGTGGGGGCTCTGTGCCCAACCTTTCGCCGCCCTTTGAGGAGCGCCGCGTGGGGTCCACCCTGGAGGGGTAGACTGCGGTGGCACGGCCCCAAGCGACGCGCGGGGCCATCTCTATGTACGAATGGGAGTAGCCAGATGCCGAGTGTGGTGGTTGTCGGAGCGCAATGGGGCGACGAGGGCAAGGGCAAGGCGACGGACCAGCTGGGCGACAGGGTGGATCTCTGTGTGCGCTACTCCGGCGGCAACAACGCCGGACACACGCTGGTGGTGGGCGGCGAGAAGTTCGTCCTGCACCTGCTGCCGTCCGGCATCCTGAACCCCGGAACCACGACGGTGATCGGCAACGGCGTCGTCGTCGACCTCGACGTCCTGGCCGGTGAACTGCGCGTGCTGAAGGACCGCGGCGTCGACGTGCCGCACCCCTACGTGTCGGCCAACGCGCACATCATCACCGAGTACCACAAGGTGATCGACAAGGTGACCGAGCGCTTCCTCGGCAAGCGCCGCATCGGCACCACCGGCCGCGGCGTCGGCCCCTGCTACTCCGACAAGGTCAACCGCCTCGGCATCCGCATCCAGGACATCCTGGACGAGTCCATCCTGCGGCAGAAGATCGAAGCCTCGCTCGACCAGAAGAACCAGCTGCTGGTCAAGGTGTACAACCGCCGCCCGATCATGCCGGAGGAGATCGTGGAGTCGCTGCTCGCGCACGCCGACACCATCCGGCCCTACATCATCGACTCCGGCCGCTTCGTCAACGATGCGCTCGACGAGGGCAAGGTCGTGCTGTTCGAGGGCGCCCAGGCGCACCACCTCGACGTCGACCAGGGCACCTACCCGTACGTGACCTCGTCGAACCCCACGGCGGCCGGTGCCACCACGGGCGGCGGCGTCGGCCCCACGCGGATCGACCGAACCGTCGGCATCGCGAAGGCCTACACCACCCGTGTCGGCGAGGGCCCGTTCCCCACCGAACTGTTCGACGAGGACGGGGAGAAGCTGCGCGAGATCGGCGGCGAGTTCGGCGCGACCACCGGACGCCCCCGTCGCTGTGGCTGGTTCGACGCCCTGCTGGTGGAGCAGGCCTGCAAGATCAACGGCTTCACCGACGTGTTCCTCACCAAGCTCGACATCCTCAGCGGCTGGGACAAGATTCCCGTGTGTGTCGCCTACGAGGTCGACGGCGTGCGCCACGACGTCATGCCGATGACGCAGTCCGAGTTCCACCACGCCAAGCCCGTCTACGAATACCTCGACGGCTGGCACGAGGACATCTCGGGCGTCCGCACGTTCGACGAGCTGCCGGTCAAGGCGCAGGAGTACGTGAAGCGGCTTGAGCACCTCATCGGCGTGCGCATCAGCGGCATCGGGGTGGGGCCGGGCCGCGAGCAGTCGGTCGCCATCCACAACCTGATCTGACGTGCGGGTTCGTCCCCTGGTCATTGCGCTCATCGCGCTGATCACCGTGTTCATGATCGGCACGGTGATCATCGCCGTGACCCAGGAGAGCATCGGCTGGGGCTGGTGGTGGGCCGTGCCCCTCGGCGGCGCGTTCATGGCGGTGATCGTCGGGTTCCGCCTGGTGATCCAGCGCTCCCAGGAAGCTGCCGACCGTGCGGACGCCGAGTACGACGCCCAACACCCTGGAGACGCCCCCTAGCCGCCGGGCCGCGCCAGGAATTGTCCGAGTGTCCTAATAGCGTCGTTCCCAACCGGATGAGGGGGAGCGACCATGCATCAGCGGATCAGCGCCGAGCGGGGCACGTGGACGGCTATCGAGGCTGGGCTCTACGCCACCCACCTGCTGGCGCAGGGGGATCGACGGTGGGCCCGGGCCGAACTGGAACGGGTGACCGAGGCGGGGGCCGAGGCCAAGAGGCGGGTGATCGAACGCCACCTGCCCTTGGCGCTGCGGGTGGCTGGCGCGTCGGGGAACGGCCGGCTGCCGTCGGAGGACCGGGCCCAGGAAGCCGCCGCAGCGCTGGTCCGCGCCGTCGAGAAGTTCGACCACACACTGGGCGTCACGTTCGCCTCGTATGCCCTCTGGTGGCTGGCGCAGACGGTGAGGCGCGCCGAAGCCGACCAGGGGGGCCTCATCCGCATCCCGGTCCACGCGGATGCGGTGTACCGACGCGCGGCGGGCCTCTTCGCCGCCCAGGGCAGCGGCTCTTGGCGCCGGTTCACCGAGGACAACCGGGATTTCCTGGAATCGGAGGGGATCAACCCGGAGATGATCAGGTGGCTGGCGGAGCTACGCACCCCCGTCGGCCTGGAATTCTGCGAGGACGGGCTGGGCGCAGAATGGCTCGGCGGGGTACTCGTGGACGAGACGGCCGGGGTCGGCGAGGCGCTCGAGGGGGAGTGGCTGCGTCGCGTGCTCCTGGACCCGCTCGTCTTCAGCGATGCGCGCGCCGTGGACGTGCTGCGCCGCCGGTTCGGGTTCTGCGGGGAGCCGCAGACCCTGGAGGAGATCGGACGGGCCTACGGCGTGGGCCGCGAGCGCATCCGGCAGATGGAGAAGGTCGCCGTCGGCGAACTGCGGGCCTGCGTCAGCCTGCGGGACGGGTGCGTCCAGGTCGCCTGGCCGGTGGTGGAGCCCGCCCGTGGCACCTCTCGGGGTGGTGATCGTGACCCGTCGGATGCGTAGGGTCGGACCATCAACCATCCGAGGAGGGGCCGTGCAGCCGAGAATGAAATGGATCGTGATCGCCCTGGCGGTCGGGGCCGCCCTGTTCGGCCTCGGGTTCATCATCGCCGCCACCAGTGAGGGCGGCTTCCCGTGGAACTGGTGGTGGGTCATCCCCGTGGGAGCCACAGCTCTTGTGGCCTGGTTCGGCATGCGGATCGGCACCCAGAAGCACATCGAAGAAGACGTCGAGCACGAGCCCATCGCCGACGACGAGCATCCGCCTGCGCTCTGATTTCGCGGTGGCCCACTAGGCTGTCGCGGGTGAAGATCCTCCTGCTGGGCTCGGGCGGCCGCGAACATGCGCTCGGCCGCGCCCTCGTCGCTGATCCCTCCGTCACTGAGCTGCACGCCGTGCCCGGCAACCCGGGGCTCGCCGCCATCGCCACGCTCCACTCCGCGGATCCCGCGGACCCCGAAGCGGTGCTGGACCTCGCGCGACGGCTCGCCATCGACCTCGTCGTGATCGGCCCCGAGGCGCCGCTGGTGGCCGGAGTCGCGGATGCGTTGCGCGCCGAAGGCATCGACGCGTTCGGCCCCGGGAGCGAGGCGGCGGTCCTCGAAGGCTCCAAGGCGTTCGCGAAGGAGGTCATGCACGCAGCAGGCGTGCCGACGGCCGATGCGCGCGTCTGCACCACGCGCGACGAGTACGAAGCGGCGTTGGACGAGTTCGGTGCCCCCCACGTCGTGAAGAACGACGGCCTCGCGGCCGGGAAGGGCGTCGTCGTCACCAACGACCGCGACGAGGCCCTCCGGCACGCGGAGAGCTGCGGGCACGTCGTGATCGAAGACTTCCTCGACGGCCCCGAAGCCTCGCTGTTCGCCATCTGCGACGGCGAACGTGCGCTGCCCCTGCTGCCCGCCCAGGACTACAAGCGGGTGGGCGACAACGACGCCGGCCCCAACACCGGCGGCATGGGCGCGTACTGCCCGCTGCCGTGGGCCGAGCCCGGCCTCACCCGGCAGGTGATGGACGAGGTCATCAACCCCACCCTCGCCGAGATGCGTCGACGCGGTACGCCCTTCGTCGGGCTGCTCTACGCGGGCCTGGCCCTCACGTCGAAGGGGCTGCGGATCGTCGAATTCAACGTCCGCTTCGGTGACCCGGAGACCCAGGCTGTCCTGGCCCTGCTGAAGACCCCGCTGGCCGGGGTGCTCCGGGCCGCGGCCCGCGGTGAGCTCGACACCGTGGGAGAGCTCGAGTGGCGCGAGGGTGCCGCGTTGGTCGTCGTGCAGGCCGCAGCAGGTTATCCCGGTGTCCCCGCTCCCGGCGGTGCGATCAACCTGCCCGCCGACGAGGCGGATGCCTACGTGCTGCACGCCGGAACCCGCCTCGACGGAGACCAGTTGGTCGCGGCCGGCGGGCGCGTGCTGGGCGTCGTGGGTAGGGGCATCGACGTGGATGAGGCCCGCGCCAACGCCTACGGACTGCTGGGTCGCATCGACTACGCCGACGGGTTCAACCGCACAGACATCGGCATCCCGCACTGATCACTTCTGGCGGCGATCGCCTCCCGCGCTGATCGGCCGCGTTCGCCTCCGCTAACATGAGGCGATTTTGTAAGCGACCAAGGGGGACGTCAGTGACGACGCGTCGACACCTACTGCTCGGCATGCTCGGCGGCACCGCCGCACTGGCGGGCTGCGCGGCGGATCAACAGCCCACGGTGGAGTCGCCGACGCCCAGCCCGTCCCCGTCGAAGAAGGCGTCGCCGAAGCCGTCGCCCTCGCCCAGCCCGTCGCCTGCCCCGGTGACACGCGCGCCCCTCACCTGGCTGCCGGTGGAGGACGCCGCGACGCTGCTCGGCCCCGCCGTCGCGCTGAAGGTGCCCAACCTCAAGCAGGAGAACCCCCAGACCGCCGGCTTCGCCGACGCGGACATGTGGTTCTGCCAGCCCAACGGCGATTCGTACACGCGCCTCGTGCCGGTGTTCCACAGCCGGTACCCCGAGGCGGTGGGACCCATCCGCTCCATGCGCCCGGTCGACGTCCCGCTGCTGAGCCCCATGGGCCCGGTACTGGGCAACACCGGGGCGGCGGAATGGGTGATGAACTACGTCAAGGCCCACGACGAGCACCTCGAGCGGATGACCTACCTCGAGTGGCGCGACAAGGGTGCATACAGCGTCGACCGGTCGCGGGTCTACAAGGCCAACGGCAAGAGCCAGTTCGACCGGGCGATCATGGCCCACCCGGCGGAGATGGCACGGCTCGCCGAACGCATGACGGCGCCGCCGCCGGCCGACTACCTGCCCTTCGTGGCAGACCCGGCGCAGTCGTCGGCGACCGCGGGCAGCGCCGGCCACAGGGTGGAGGTGCCCTACGGCCGCGACTTCGCCATGAGCTACGAGTACGACCCCGGCAGCCGGCAGTACGCCCGCACGCAGCCCTGGGGGCCGCACATCGTTGAGGGTGACATCCAACTGGTCTGCGACAACGTGCTCATCATCCAGGCTGCCTGGCGGATGGACAAGATCTGGAAGGGCGGCGGCGCGGCCGACCCCGTCGTCGACATCGTCGACAACAGCGGTCCGTTCTTCTACCTCCAAGGCGGCAAGGCCGTCACGGGAACCTGGGCGAAGGGCGCCATCGCGGAGAAGTTCACCTTCACGGTCGCCGGCGGCAAACCCCTGGCGATGGCGCCCGGAAGGACCTGGGTGGAGTTGCCCCACACCCGGTCCGAGATCGCGATCAGCTGACCCTGCGCAACTCCTCCGCTTCGGCGACGGGGGCCTCAGCCTGCATCATCGGGGGCACGGCCCTGCGCGGGTGGACGAGCCATTCCTCCGGCACGCCCAGACCCTCCGCAAGCGCCAGCGACTGCGGGCGCAACTCACCGCACAACGCATCGACGGTGGACGTGATCGTCTTGCTGCGCTTGGCGTCGAACACCTCGTGCTCGAGGAACCAGGCCCGGTTCGTCTCGATGGTGGCCAGCGCGTACAGGTCACACACCTTGATCAGCAACGCCTTGACGTAGTCGTCGCCGCACTCCTCGATGCCCTGGATGAAGGCTTCCAGGACCACGCGGTCGACGTGGGCCTTGGCCGCCTCGATCATGTGCGGCTGGCAGGCGTTGATCGCGTCGAACGACTTGGCCCTGCCCGCGGCGCGCATGCGCTGGGCGAGGCCCTCGACCATGTGCCGTTCGCGGTACTCGAACATCTCGACGTGCCAACCGCGGGCCCGCAGCTGCTCCGCCTCCGGCCTACGCTTGGCGGTGGCCACCAGCCTGTCGATGGCCGACCGGGCGGTGGTCCGCTCCAGGAAGCGGCCGCCCAGGAGCTTGGCCGTCTTCTGCGCGGTGCCGGCCAGGTCCATGTCGCCCCAGGTGGACTTGTAGTCCAGGAGCAGCGCCTTGGCAACCAGTTGCAGCAGCACGGTGTTGTCACCCTCGAACGTGGCGAAGATGTCGGCGTCCTGGCGGGCGAGCGTGATGCCGTTGTCCGACATGTAGCCGGCGCCCCCGCTGGCCTCGCGGCACTCCTGCAACGTGTCGTTGGCCCAGCGGGTCAGCACGGCCTTCATGCCGGCTGCGCGCGTCTCGAGTTCGCGGGCGGCCTGCGGATCCGAGCCGTCGGCCTCCATGATCCGCTGCAGTTGCAGCGACACCTCGTTCTGCGCGAAGCCGTAGGCGTAGGCGCGTGCCACGTCCGGCAGCAGCCTGCGCTGGTGCTGCAGGTAGTCCATCAGCAGGATCTCCTCGCCCAGACCCGGCTGGCGGAACTGGCGGCGGCGGTTGGCGTAGCGCACCGCGATGCTCAGCGCCTTGCGGGTGGCCGACGCGGCGCCGCCCCCCACGCAGATCCGGCCGCGCACCAGGGTGCCCAGCATCGTGAAGAAGCGCGCGTTCTGCGACTCGATCGGCGAGTGGTAGTCGCCGGTCTCGTCGACGCCGCCGTAGCGGTCCAGCAGCATCCGGCGCGGCACGCGCACGTGCTCGAACATGAGGGTGCCGTTGTCGACGCCCAGGAGACCGCCCTTGTGGCCGTGGTCGCCGATGGTGACGCCGGGCATGGGGTTGCCCTGCTCGTCGCGGATGGGCACGAGCGCCACGTGGACGCCATGGTGCACGTCGTTGACCCACAGCTGGCCGAAGACCGCGGCCATGCGGCCGTCCCTGGCGACGTTGCCGATGTAGGCCTTCGCCGCCGTCGGGCTGGGGGAGTGGACGACCAGTTCGCCGGTTTCCGCGTCCCAGGTGATGGAGGTCTCGATGGACTGCACGTCCGAGCCGTGGCCCAGTTCCGTCATGGCGAAGCAACCGGGCAGGGACGCGTCGATCGCGCCCGGCAGGAACGTCTCGTGGTGCCACTGGGTGCCGAGGTTGGTGATGGCCCCGCCGAAGAGGCCGTGCTGGACGCCGGACTTGATGGTGAGGGAGAGGTCTCCCATGGCCATCATCTCGAAGTTCGCCACTGATTCGGCCGAGGTGCCGGTGCCGCCCTGCGCGGCGGGGAAGCCGGCGGTGACGAATTCGCGCTGGGTCAGCCGCTTGAGCCTGTCGAAGGTCCATTCGCGGGCCTCTTCGATGGTGAGGTCGGTGTCGCGGACCACGTCGTCTGCGCTCACCTCGTTACGCCAACGCTGCTTCAGCGCATGGAACGGACCGTCCAGGGCACGTCGCAGGCCTTCGCCGGTGGGGGTGATGGTCATGGGGTGTCACTCCTTTGTGTCTTTTGTGCTTCGAAAGCCGGGGTGAAGAACTGGTTGATGTAGGCCACGACGTCGGCCCTGGGGCGGCGCAGATTGGTGACGATCCACCGGTCTGCCACGGCCCAGATGTAACCGACGGCGCCGTGGGCCCAGATGTTGGCGGGGTCCTCGTCGAGCCCTTCGCGTCGTAGCCAGGCACGCATCGCTTCCGCGACCTGGTCGCCGATCCGGGCGGTGATGGAGCCCACCGGGTCTGACGTGGGCGTGTCGCCCGTGGGCCGCGAGGTGACGAACAGGTACAGGTTGCGGTCGCGTTCCACCACGGCCAGGTAGGCGTCGGCCACCTGCGAGACGAGCTCTGCCGGGTGCATGTGCTCGCCCTTCTCCAGCGGCAACTTCCGCAGGATGAACGTGTGCACCGACGCGACGACGGCCTGGTACAGCCCTGCCTTGTCGCCGAAGTGGCGGTACAACACGGTCTTGGAGGTCTGTGCCATGGCGGCGATCTCATCCATGCCGACGCCCGGGCCGTGCTTGCGGATCGCCTTCACGGCGCCCTCCACCAGCGCCTGCCGACGCTCGGTGTTGTGCTGCTCCCAGCGGGCGGCGCGACCGTCGACGATCTGCTCAACCTTGTTCATGTAACTCACGGTACCTGAAACTCTACGTACCTGCTACCCTCGGTCACAGATAATGTTTCCGCGCTCCGGAGGATCCCTCATGAACTCACGCACTGCGGTGGTGGTCGGCGGTAACCGCACCCCCTTCGTCAAGGCCGGCGGCAAGTACGCCGCGGCCTCAGCCCAGGACCTGCTCACAGCCGCCCTCGACGGGCTGGTCGCCCGCTTCGGGCTGGCCGGGCAGAAGGTCGACGAGGTGGTGGCCGGGGCCGTCCTGAAGCACACCCGCGACTTCAACCTCACCCGCGAGGCGGTGCTCGGCTCGGCACTGTCGCCGTTGACGCCGGCGTGCGACCTCCAGCAGGCCTGCGCAACGGGCCTGGAGGCCGTCGTCTACGCCTCGAACAAGATCCGGCTCGGCCAGGCCGACGTGGCGATCGCCGGCGGTGTTGACTCCGCCTCGGATGCCCCCATCGTCGTCACCGAACCGCTGCGCCGGGCCCTGCTCGCCCTGAACCGGGCGAGGAACGTACCCGAGAAACTGGCCGCGCTGAGCAAGCTGCGCCCGGCGGACCTGATGCCGGTACCGCCCGCCGTCGTGGAGCCCCGCACCGGGCTCAGCATGGGCGAGTCCCAGGCGATGACCACCACCAAGTGGGGCGTCAGTCGCGAAGAGCAGGACGAGCTGGCCTACCAGTCGCACCAGCGGCTCGCCGGGGCCTGGGACGAGGGCTTCTTCGACGACCTCGTCACCCCCTATCTGAAGGTCGCGAAGGACGGCATCCTGCGGCCCGAGACCACCATGGACGCGCTGGGCAAGCTGCGCACCGTGTTCGGCAGGGACAACGCCACCATGACGGCCGGCAACTCCACGGCACTCACCGACGGTGCCGCGCTGGTGCTGCTCGCGGAGGAGGAACATGCCCGGGCCAAGGGGTGGCCGGTGCTGGCGAAGGTCGTCGATGCGCAGGTCGCCGCGTCGGATTACGTGACCGGCTCCGAGGACCTCCTGATGGCCCCCGCCCGGGCCATCCCGGAACTGCTGAAGCGCAACGGGCTCACGCTGCAGGACTTCGACCTCTACGAGTTCCACGAGGCGTTCGCATCCACCGTGGTGGCCACCCTCAAGTCGCTCGAGGAGCAGGGGCTGGGCGAAGTGGACCGCGCCAAGCTGAACGTGAAGGGGTCGTCGCTGGCCACGGGGCATCCGTTCGCCGCCACCGGCGGCCGGATCGCCGCCTCGCTCGCGAAGATGCTGGCAGCCAAGGGGCCCGGCTCGCGCGGGCTGATCTCGATCTGCGCGGCCGGTGGCCAGGGCATCGTCGCCATTCTGGAGGCCTGACATGGACGTCCTCGAAATGATCTACGGCACGCCCGCCGGAAAGTTCGTCGCCGGCAAGCTGGGCGTGTCAGAACCCCCCGCCCTGCGTCGTGGCCGCACCATGCCGACGGGCGAGGTGCTGCTGGGTGAACTCGACGGCGGCGGCATCGCCCGCGAAACGCTCGCGCTGTTGGGCGTGACGCCAGGGGAGCCGCTGCTGGACGTGGCCGACAACCGGACCAAGGACGAGAAGGGGCGCGCCCAGGCGCCGCGCTATCCCCAACGACCGGGTGCCCTCGTCGTCGACGCGACGGGGCTGCGGGAGATCACCCAGCTGGAAGGTCTGCGCCAGTTGCTGCGCCCCGTCATGCGCGGGCTGGAACCCTCCGGGCGCGTCATCCTCCTCGCCACCGATGCCTCGGAGGTCGAGGGCCTCGAGGCGAAGACCGTGGCCCAGGCGATCGACGGCATCAACCGCACCGTCGGTAAGGAACTGCGGGGCGGCGCCACGTCCAACCTGGTGTTCCTGCGCGGTGGGGCGTCTGCCTCGGACCTCGCGTCGACGATGTCGTTCCTGTTGGAGGGCCGCTCGGCGTTCGTCTCCGGCCAGGCGTGGCGCGTCGGGCCGGCGAAGATCGCCCATGACGTGACGGACCGGCCGTTCGCGGACCGCATCGTCGTGGTGACGGGCGCCGCCCGGGGCATCGGTGCGGCGATCGCACGCACCTTTGCCCGCGACGGCGCCCTGGTGGTCGCCGTCGACATCCCCGGTGCCGGGGACGCGCTGGCCAAGGTCGCCAACGAGGTGCACGGCTCCGCGCTGCAGCTCGACATCACGGTTCCCGACGCGGGGGCCCGCATCGCTGCGCATGTCGCCTCCCGGTACCCGGGCCGCGAAATCTGGGCCGTCGTCCACAACGCGGGCATCACCCGCGACAGGATGCTCGCCAACCTCGACGAGAAACTGTGGGGCTCCGTCCTCGACGTGAATCTCGCCGCCGAGATGCGTATCAACGAGTACCTCCTGAACAACGACGTGCCCGGCGGGCTCAGCGAGGAGGCCCGAATCGTCGGGATCGCCTCCACCTCCGGTGTCGCCGGTAACAAGGGCCAGACCAACTACGCGGCCTCGAAGGCAGGCGTCATGGGCCTGGTGTGGGCGATGCGCGACGAACTCAAGGACCGGCCCATCACGACCAACGCGGTAGCTCCGGGTTTCATCGAAACGGAGATGACCGCGGCCATCCCGTTCCTGCAGCGCGAGATCTTCCGCCGCACCAACTCGCTGAGCCAGGGTGGTCAGCCCGTCGATGTCGCCGAGACGCTCGCCTACCTCTGCGGCCCCGCCTCCGGCGGAGTCGACGGCCAGGTCATCCGGGTGTGTGGCCAGAACCTCGTGGGGGCGTGAGCCATGGGACGCGATGTGATTGAGCTGCGGGAACTGCCCGACGTCAACAAGTTGCTGCTCAAGGCCCTGACCGGTGCGGTGACCAAGAAGGGCCGACGCGCCCAACTGCCGGACCGATCCTTCCTGGTGATGGACCACCAGCAGGACGTGGCGCGGCTCGCCCAGTACTGCCGGGTCACCGGTTTCTCCCTCCGCGACGAGGTGCCGGCCACGTGGCTGCACGTGCAGACGTTCCCGCTCCAGGCGGCGCTGATGGCGCAGGACGACTTCCCGTTCTCGCTGGCGGGGCTCGTGCACGTGACCAACACGATGCGTCTCCACCGGGCGGTCCGGGTGGGGGAGCGCCTGAGGATGTCGGTGCGGACGGAGAACTTGGCGCCCCATGCGAAGGGCGCGGCGTTCGACATGGTCGGCGAGATCCATGCGGGCGACGAACTGGTGTGGAGCGGCACCTCCAACTATCTGGCCACCGGCGCGAAGGTCGACGGCGAACCAGGGAAGTCGGTGCGTCTGGCTGCGCCCACGACGGCG
Organism: Tessaracoccus sp. ZS01; assembly: GCF_022342445.1. Taxonomy (NCBI): domain Bacteria; kingdom Bacillati; phylum Actinomycetota; class Actinomycetes; order Propionibacteriales; family Propionibacteriaceae; genus Tessaracoccus; species Tessaracoccus sp. ZS01. Next base: position 88,825 of record NZ_PQFE01000008.1, read on the forward strand.
CCGTCTCAACTGTGGCGGCTGCCCGCGGATCTCGGCCGGCAGTACGCCAAGGTCTCCGGTGACTCGAACCCCATCCACCTGTACCCGCTCACGGCGAGACTCTTCGGCTTCCCGCGCCCGATCATCCACGGCATGTGGACGCACGCGCGGGCGGTGGCCGCACTGGGAGGTCGCCTGCCGGAGGCGTACGAAGTGCAGGTGCAGTTCGCCAAACCCATCATGTTGCCCGGCAAGGTGGGCTTCACCGCCGCGGGTCAGGACGGCACCTCCACCTTCGCCGTGGTGAACAAAGAGGGCAAGCCCCACCTCGTGGGAGCGCTCACCGCGCGGTGACATAGCTGGAGCGTGCGAGACAGGCACACGTCGCCCCCTGCCGGGCACGGTGCCTGTTTTTCGCGCGGTCAAATGTCCGAAGGTGCCCGGACGATAGGATTACGCGCCATGAGCGTCCCCAATGTGCTGGCCAACCGTTACGCATCGACGCAGATGCGCCAGATCTGGGCCCCGGAGGCCAAGATCATCTCCGAACGGAAGCTGTGGCTCGCCGTGCTCCGCGCCCAGCACGACCTCGGCGTCGACTTCGGTGGCGCTGATGCCGACCAGGTCATCTCGGCCTACGAGGGCGTCGTCGACCAGGTGGACCTGGCCTCCATCGATGAACGCGAACGCGTCACCCGCCACGACGTCAAGGCCCGCATCGAGGAGTTCAACGCGCTCGCCGGGTTCGAGCACATCCACAAGGGCATGACCTCGCGCGACCTCACCGAGAACATCGAGCAGTTGCAGGTGCTCGACTCGCTGCGGGTGGTGCGCGTCCGCGTCGTCGCCACGCTCTCCGAGCTCGCCCGCCTGGCCACGCAGTACGCCGACCAGCCCCTCACCGGCCGCTCGCACAACGTCGCCGCGCAACTCACCACGCTCGGCAAGCGGTTCGCCACCGCCGCCGACGAACTGCTCGTCTCGCTGGACCGGCTCGACAACCTCATCGCCCGCTACCCGGCCCGCGGCATCAAGGGCCCCGTCGGGACGGCGCAGGACATGCTGGACCTCCTGGGCGGCGACGCCGACAAGCTGGCCGAGCTGGAGCGCCGCATCGCCGAGGAACTGGGCTTCGGAGCGGTGTTCACCTCCACCGGTCAGGTCTACCCGCGCTCGCTGGACTACGACGCGGTGACCGCCCTGGCGCAGATCGCCGCCGCCCCCTCGAACGTGGCCACCACCATCCGCCTCATGGCCGGCATCGAACTGGTCACCGAGGGCTTCAAGGAGGGCCAGGTGGGCTCGTCGGCCATGCCCCACAAGATGAACACCCGCTCCTGCGAGCGCGTCAACGGCCTGGCCGTCATCCTGCGCGGCTACGTCTCGATGCTCGGGGAGTTGGCCGGCGACCAGTGGAACGAGGGCGACGTCTCCTGTTCCGTGGTGCGCCGCGTCGCGCTGCCCGATGCGTTCTTCGCCCTCGACGGCCTGTTCGAGACCTTCCTCACGGTGCTGGCAGACTTCGGCGCCTTCCCGGCGGTCATCGAGGCCGAACTCGAGCGCTACCTGCCCTTCCTCACCACCACCAAGGTGCTGATGGCGGCGGTGCGCAAGGGCGTCGGCCGCGAGGTGGCGCACGAGGCGATCAAGGAACACGCCGTCGCCGTGGCGCTGGATCTGCGCAAGGGCGCGCGCACCAACGACCTGCTCGACAGGCTGGCCTCCGACGACAGGCTCGGCCTCACGCGCGACGAACTGGGCGGGCTCGTGGGCAGCCCACTCGAGTTGGCCGGCACGGCCCAGGCGCAGGTGGCGCGCATCTCCGCCCGGGTGGCTGAGATCGTCGAGGCTGATCCCGAGGCCGCGGCCTACCGCCCGGGTGCCGTGCTCTGAGTTGTCCACACCCTGACCCGCGGCGCCGGACACGGTGACCCGGGAGGCCTGTTCAATGGCGGCATGCGCCGCAGAAACGAGAGAGGGCTGTCGCTGTCCGTCTGGACGGCGGTGGCCCTCCCCGCCTTCATCGTCACCGTCGGCCTCGGCGTCGACTTCGCCGGCCACGCCGCAGCCGAGCAGGAGGCCCGTGAGATCGCGGCCCAGGCAGCCCGCGCCGCCACCCACCAGGTGTCGTTGACGGACGCCGGCGTCAGGCTGGACATCGCGGCCGGCAAGCGCGCGGCCCTCGGGTTCGCCCAGGCAGCCGGCTACACCGCGGACGTCCTGCTCACGCAGGCCTCGGGCGCGCAGGTCACGGTGCGGGGCACCTATGACACCGTGTTCCTCGGCCTCATCGGCATCCACGGCATCGCCGTCGAGGGCGGGGGTACCGCACGGGGCGTACCCGTGACGCGTAGTTGAACGATTGACATGTTCGCTGGAGGCGATGTGGGGAATGACGTGGGCCCCCTGGGAGGTTGTGGGCGGGTGACAAGGCCCTAGAGAAGGACCCCCCATGACTGATGTGGCAGCGCGGCCCAAGCGCGTACAGGTGACTGGCGCGTGGGCGGACGGCGACAAGACCCCGCTCAACCCGAACGAGGCACTCAAGCAGGCCGACGACGGCCTGAACGTCCGCCAGCGGATCATCGACGTGTACTCGAAGCAGGGTTTCGCGTCGATCCCTGGTGACGACCTCCGGGGCCGCATGCGGTGGTGGGGCCTCTACACGCAGCGCAAGGAGGGCATCGACGGTGGCCAGACGGCCACGCTGGCGCCCGAGGAGCTCGACGCCGAATTCTTCATGATGCGCGTGCGCTCCGACGGCGGCGCCCTGTCCAACGAACAGCTGCGGGTGATCGGCGGTATCTCCTCCGAGTTCGCGCGCGACACCGCGGACATCTCGGACCGCCAGAACATCCAGCTCCACTGGATCCGCATCGAGGACGTGCCGGAGATCTGGGAGCGTCTCGAAGCGGTGGGGCTCTCCACCACCGAGGCCTGCGGCGACGTGCCCCGGGTGATCCTCGGCTCCCCGGTGGCGGGGATCGCGGCCAATGAACTGGTCGACGGCACCCCGGCCGTGCGGGAGATCCTGGAGCGCTACATCGGCAACCCGGAGTTCTCCAACCTGCCGCGCAAGTTCAAGACCGCCATCTCCGGCAACACCACGCTCGACATCGTGCATGAGGCCAACGACATCTCGTTCGTCGGCGTGGTGCACCCGCAGCACGGGCCCGGCTTCGACCTCTGGGTGGGCGGCGGCCTGTCCGTCAACCCGATCTTCGCGCAGAGGTTGGGCGCGTGGGTCCCGCTGCACGAGATCCCCGACGTGTGGGCCGGCGTCACGTCGATCTTCCGCGACTACGGCTACCGCCGCCTCCGCAACAAGGCACGCCTCAAGTTCCTCATGGCGGACTGGGGCCCTGAGAAGTTCCGGAAGGTGTTGGAGGACGAGTACCTCCACCGCCGCCTCGTGGACGGTCCGGCCCCCGACGTGTCGCAGGCACGCCGCGACCACATCGGCATCCACCCGCAGAACGACGGGCTGTTCTGGGTGGGCGTGGCCCCCATCGCCGGCCGCGTATCCGGCACGCGTCTCAAGCGCATCGCCGACCTGGCATTGCAGTACGGGTCCGGGCGCGTCCGCCTCACCCCGCACCAGAAGTTGCTGGTGCTCGACGTCCCCCCGGAGAACACGGAGGCCCTCGTCGCGGCGCTCAACCCGCTGGACCTGCAGGCGCGACCCTCGGAGTTCCGCCGCGGCGTGATGGCCTGCACCGGCATCGAGTTCTGCAAGCTGGCGCTCGTCGAGACCAAGGCGCGGGCCCGCACCGTCGTCGAGGAACTCGAGGCCCGCCTGCCTGATTTCGACGTACCGTTCACCATCCACGTCAACGGCTGCCCGAACGCCTGCGCCCGTACGCAGGTGGCGGACGTCGGCCTCAAGGGCATGGTGCAGCAGGACGCCGACGGCAACCTGACGGAGATCTTCCAGGTGCACCTGGGCGGCGGCCTGGGCTTCGAGCCCCAGCTCGCGCGCAAGACGCGGGCGCTGAAGGTCACCGCCGAAGACCTGCCGGAGTACATCGAGCGGCTCGCGCGCACCTTCCTCGCGCAGCGCATCGACGGCGAATCCTTCCGTCAGTGGGCGCACCGCGCAGAAGAGGACGACCTCCGATGACCCTCATCGACACCGCGGCTGAGGCGCAGGCGCGTTTCACGGCGCTGGAGGCCGATGAGCGGTATCAGGGGCACCTCGGGCGGGTGGCGCTGACCCGCGAGGTGCTCATCTGGGCGGCAGACGCGTTCGGTGGCGATGTGACGGCCGCCTCGTCCATGGGCGACGAGGTGCTCGTCGAGCTCATCGCCCAGAGCGCCCCGTCGCTCGACGTGTTCTTCCTCGACACGGGCTTCCACTTCCCGGAGACCCTCGAGACGCGCGACCACTACGCCGGCCGGGTCCGGCTCCGCACGGTCCTGCCGCTGCTCACCGTCGACGAGCAGGACGCGCAGCACGGGCCACGGCTCTTCGAGTCCAACCCCGACAACTGCTGCGCGATCCGCAAGGTCGAGCCCCTGGAGCGCGCCATCAGTGGGCACAGCGCCTGGGTGACGGGCATGCGCCGCGTCGACGCGCCCACCCGCACGGACATCACGCTCGTGGGCTGGGACGCCAAGCGCGACATGATCAAGATCAACCCCATCGCGGCGTGGACGGACGACGACGTGGAACGGTTCGCCTTCGAGGAGGACGTCCACCTCAACCCGCTGCGCCAGAAGGGCTACCCGTCCATCGGTTGCCAGCCCTGCACGCGGCCGGTCGCGGCCGGTGAGGATCCCCGGGCCGGCCGTTGGTCGGGCAAGAACAAGACGGAATGCGGACTACACACATGAGCTACATCCTGAGTCACCTGGAACACCTCGAGTCAGAGGCCATCCACATCTTCCGCGAGGTCGCGGGCGAGTTCGAACGGCCGGTGATCCTCTTCAGCGGCGGCAAAGACTCCGTCGTCATGCTGCACCTGGCGCTCAAGGCTTTCGCGCCGGCGCCGCTGCCGTTCTCGCTCCTGCACGTCGACACCGGGCACAACTTCCCCGAGGTGCTCGACTACCGTGACCGCACGGTCGAGCGCGTTGGCGCCCGGCTCCACGTGGCCAGCGTGCAGGACTACATCGACGACGGCCGGCTCCGCGAGCGCGCCGACGGTACGCGCAACCCGCTGCAGACAGTGCCGCTGCTCGACGCCATTGAGAAGGGCCGGTTCGACGCCGTCTTCGGGGGCGGCCGCCGCGACGAGGAGAAGGCCCGAGCCAAGGAGCGCGTCTTCTCGCTGCGCGACTCGTTCGGCGCCTGGGACCCCCGTCGGCAGCGCCCCGAACTCTGGGACCTGTACAACGGCCGGCACGCCCCGGGCGAACACGTGCGGGTGTTCCCGCTGTCCAACTGGACGGAGCTGGACGTCTGGCGCTACATCGAGCGGGAGCAGATCGAACTGCCCAGCCTGTACTACGCCCACCGACGCGAACTGTTCCAGCGTGACGGCATGTGGCTCGCGCCAGGCGATTGGGGCGGCCCGACCAACGGGGAGACGCTCGAGACCCGCACGGTGCGCTACCGCACCGTCGGCGACATGAGTTGCACCGGCGCCGTCGAATCCGACGCGCGCGAGGTGTCGGACGTCATCCTCGAGGTGGCTGCCTCGCGGATCACGGAACGCGGCGCCACGCGTGCCGACGACCGCCTCTCCGAGGCTGCGATGGAAGACCGTAAGAAGCAGGGGTATTTCTGATGAGCACGCATGACCTTCTCCGTCTGGCCACCGCGGGCTCCGTCGACGACGGCAAGTCCACGCTCGTGGGCCGGCTGTTGTACGACACGAAATCCGTGCTGGCGGACCAGCTCGACGCCGTGGACCGGGTTTCCCGCGAGCGGGGGCTCGAGGGCCCGGACCTGGCGCTGCTGACCGACGGTCTGCGCGCCGAGCGCGAACAGGGCATCACCATCGACGTGGCGTACCGCTACTTCTCGACGGCGAACCGCTCCTACGTACTCGCCGACACCCCCGGCCACGTGCAGTACACCCGCAACATGGTCACGGGCGCCTCGATGGCAGAGCTGGCGCTGATCCTGGTGGACGCGCGCCACGGCGTCGTCGAACAGACGCGCCGGCACCTCGCGGTGACCGGGCTGCTCGGCGTGCGGCACGTGGCGATCGCGGTGAACAAGATGGACCTCGTCGGCTGGGACGAGGCCCGTTTCACCGAGATCGTCGCCGATGCCCGCACAGTGGCCGCGCGTTTCGACATCCAGGACGTGCTGGCGGTGCCGCTCTCGGCGCTGCTGGGCGACAACGTGGTGGAGCGCTCGGCCAACACCCCCTGGTACTCGGGCCCCACTCTGCTCGAGCACCTCGAAGCGGTGCCGGTGGGCACAGACCCGGCTACTCAGCCGCTGCGGCTCCCCGTCCAGGCAGTGCTCCGCCCGCAATCCGAGGGGCACCGCGATTACCGGGGCTACGCGGGGCGCATCGCTGCCGGCATCGTCAGGGTGGGCGAAGAGATCGCTGTGCTGCCCTCCGGCCGCCGCTCGCGCGTCATCGGCATCGACCAGGGCCAGGCCGACGGCACGGTGCGCGAGCTCACTGAGGCCTTCGCGCCGCAGTCCGTGACGGTCAGGTTGGCAGATGACATCGACATCTCGCGCGGCGACCTGCTCGCCTCTGCGGAAGCGCCCGGGCACGTCACCCGCACCGTCAGCGGCATGGTGTGCGTGCTCTCCGAGCGTCCGGTGCGCCCCCGCGACCGCGTGCTTCTGCGGGCCGGCACCCGCACCGTCCGCGCGTTGGTGGAGGAGATCCTGGACCAGCTCGACATCGAGGCCGTCGAATACACCCGAGCCCCTCAGCAGTTGGAGCTCAACGACATCGGCCGCGTCCGCATCCGGCTGGCCGACGACCTGCCCATCGACGACTACCACGAGCTGCGGCGCACCGGAGCGTTCCTGTTGATCGACGAAGCCGACGGTGCCACCATGGCCGCCGGGATGGCAGACGCCCCGGACCGCTACGCGGGGGCGGAGATCTGATGGACGTCGTGCTCATCGCGCACGGCTCGCCGGACCCGCGCCACGCGGCCGCCATCGAGCGGATCGCCGACGCCGTGCGGCTGCGCCAGCCGGGCCGCGAGGTGCACACGTCGTACCTGGACCACCACGGCCCGACGATCGATGACGTGGCCCACGCACTGCAGGGCCGGCCCGCCGTCGCGGCCCCCGTGCTGCTGACCAAGGCCTACCACGCGAGGGTCGACATCCCGGCCGCCGTGGCGGCGCTCGGGGCGCACGGTTCCCCGGTGACGCCGACGCCGCCCCTCGGCCCGGACTCTCGCCTGCTCGCGGCCTGCGAGGAGGCGCTCGCTGCGGCCGGTGTGCCGCCGGAACCGGACACCGCGGTGCTGGTGTTCGTCGCAGGATCCTCCGACCGCCCCGCCGTGACTGCGGTGGCCGAGACCATCGCCGCCTCGCCCCGGCTGGGTTGGGGCCGCTGGGCCGTGGCGGCGCTCGACGGTGGGGACGCCGTCGAAGAGGTCGTCCCGCGCCTGCGCGACGAGGCGTCGCGGGTGGTCGCGGTGAGCTTCATGGTGGCGGAGGGCATCCTGCGCGACCGCATGGTTGAGCGGTGCGCGGCGCTCGGCATCGACATGGTGCCCGGCGCCCTCGGCGACACCGGGGCCCTCGCGGATCTCCTGGTGGCGCGGGTGAACGGGGACCACACCGTCACTGTGCCGCGGCACGCGGATCCGGCGGCGCCAGCGCTGGTCGCCTGACGGGGCCTCGGTGCGCCCTCAGGCGATTCTGAAGAATGCCTGGCAGATCTCCGGCATGGGCACGCCGGTCGTCGGGTCCTCGTGGTGGACATTGGCAGCCCACACAACCCCTAGGCGGCGCACATGCGCGGCGGGCTGGGAGCCGGGGGCATGACGGGCGGTGCGGTGAACAGGGCGCTGATCGAAGAGGACTTCGATCAGGCGCAGGGCGACGGCGCGGGGATTGGTACGCTCACCCGGTGAGTCAGTACGGGCACCTCCTCAACCTCCCCCTCCTGCACGCGGGCAAGGTCCGCGAGTTGTACGAAGCGGACGGCCGCATCCTGATGGTCGCCACGGACAACATCTCGGCCTACGACCACGTGCTGAGCACGCTCATCCCCGACAAGGGCGCGATCCTGACCCAGTTGTCGCTGTGGTGGTTCGCCCAGCTCACGGACCTCGTCGAGAACCACGTCGTCTCGACGGAGGTACCCGAGGCGGTTGCCGGCCGCGCCACGCTGGTGGAGTCGCTGGACATGGTCGAGGTGGAGTGCGTCGCGCGCGGCTACCTCACCGGGTCCGGATGGACGGAGTACCAGGAGTCGCGCACGGTGTGCGGGGTGCCGCTGCCCGAGGGCCTGCGCGACGGCGACAAGCTGCCCGAGCCCATCTTCACGCCGGCCATCAAGGCGCCGATGGGGGAGCACGACATGAACGTCGACTACGCCACCATCGCCGGCATCCACGGCGAGGAGCTCGCTGCACAGCTGCGCGACCTCACGCTGCGGATCTACTCGCGGGCAGCCGAGATCGCCGCAGAGCGCGGCATCATCCTGGCCGACACCAAGTTCGAATTCGGCCGCCGCCCCGACGGCACGCTGGTGCTGGCCGACGAGGTGCTCACCCCGGATTCGTCGCGCTTCTGGGACGCGGCCCTCTGGGCGCCGGGCGAGTCGTTGCCCAGCTTCGACAAGCAGTACGTGCGTGACTGGCTGGCGAAGGACTCCGGCTGGGACAGGGCCTCCGACACCCCGCCGCCGGCACTGCCCGAGCACGTGGTCGACGCCACCCGCAGCCGTTACCTCGAGGCTTACCGCCGGTTGACGGGCGAGGACTTCACGGCGGCCTGACATGACACCTGGCCAGGACATCGACCGCTCGGACGCCGTGGACCGCGCCTGGGTCCACGAGGCCATCCGCAAGGTGGAGGCCGACGCGAACCGCTCCGCGGAGACGCATCTGCTCAGGCTCCCGCTGCGGGCCTACCCCGACGTCGACATCTACCTCAAGGACGAGTCGACGCACCCCACGGGTTCGCTCAAGCACCGGTTGGCGCGCTCGCTGTTCCTCTTCGCGCTGTGCAACGGGCAGATCCATGAGCACACCACCGTCATCGAATCCTCCAGCGGCTCCACGGCCGTCAGTGAGGCCTACTTCGCGCGGCTGCTGGGGCTGAAGTTCATCGCCGTCATCCCGCGTTCCACCAGTGGGGAGAAGATCGGCCTCATCGAACGCGCCGGCGGCACCTGCCACCTCGTCGACGACCCGACGGCCATCTCCGACGAGGCCGCCCGCCTCGCCAGCGAGACCGGGGGGCACTACCTCGACCAGTTCACGCACGCCGAGCGGGTCACGGACTGGCGGGGCAACAACAACATCGCCGATTCGATCTTCTCCCAACTGGAGCTTGAGCGTCATCCCATCCCGTCGTGGGTCGTGGTGAGCGCCGGCACCGGCGGCACGGCCGCCACCATCGGGCGGTACGTGCGCTACCGCCGTCACTACACCCGCCTCGCGGTGGCAGACCCGGACTTCTCCGCGTTCCTGCCCGGCTGGCGCGACGGCGACCCTGGCGTGCACACGGACCGCGGCTCGCGCATCGAGGGCATCGGCCGCAGCCGGGTGGAACCGAGCTTCGTCCCAGGGGTCGTCGACCGCATGATCGCCGTGCCGGACAGTGCCTCCGTCGCGATGGCCCGGGCCGTCACCGGCGTGCTGGGAAGCACCGTCGGGCCCTCCACCGGCACCAACCTGTGGGCCACCCTGCAGATCGCCCGCCAGATGCAGGAGGCGGGGGAGAGCGGCAGCATCGTGTCGCTGATCTGTGACTCCGGCGAGCGCTACGCGGCCACCTACGGCCACGACTCCTGGCTGGCCGAGCACGGAATCGACCCGGCCGCCCACCGGCGGCAGGCCGAGGACCTCCTCGGCCAGGCAGGCCCCGCCTGAGCGGCGGCCGCGTAGAGTGCCAGCCATGGCTATCCGCATGGTTGCACTCCTTGACGGCACGATCATCGACCCCTCCCAGCCCATCGTCCGCGCAGACGACCAGGGCGTCGTCCGGGGCGACGGGGTGTTCGACGCGCTGCTCGCCGTCGACGGGGCCGCGCTCCATGTCGAGGAACACCTCGCGCGTCTGGCGAGGTCTGCCGAGATCCTGCACCTGCCTGCGCCGGATGCCGCCGGTTACCGGCGGGCGATCGAGGCCGTCGTGCGGGCGTGGGACTGGCACGCCGACCGGGAAGCAGTGCTGCGCCTCATCATGACCCGTGGGGCCGAGGGCATCGAGGAGCCCAACGGTTGGGTCATGGCCGCCCCCATGGACGAGCGCACGTTGCGCGAGCGCCGCGACGGGGTGCGCGTCCTGATGCTCGACCGCGGCTTTGAAGGCTCCGGCATCGTCGACCTGCCATGGCTGCTGCCCGGCGCCAAGTCCCTGAGTTACGGCATCAACATGGCCGCGCGCCGCTACGCCATCGCCAACGGCGCGGACGACGTCATCTTCATCACCCCGTCGGGCACCATCCTCGAGGGCCCCACCTCCAGCGTCGTGCTGGACCTCGACGGGGTGCTCACCACGCCGCCGCTCGAGGGCATCCTGCGCTCCATCACAATCGCCGAGCTGCTCGACGAGGGCCCCGCGGCCGGGCTGAGCGTGGAGGTGAAGCCCATCACCCGCGAGGACCTCTTCCGGGCCCGGGGTGTCTGGCTGTTGTCCAGCGGCCGTCTGGCCGCGCGCGTCACGCAGGCCGATGGCCGTGAGCTGCCCGTGTCGCCGCTCCACGACGACGTGTGCCGCCTGCTGAAGATGCCCGGCTACTCCTCGTAGCAGCCCGACGACCGGCGGACCACCAGCACGGGTTCCAGCACCACCCTCTGGTGCTCGTGCCCGGGATGGGTCACGTGGTCGATCAGCAGCCGCGCGGCGGTCTCGCCCATGTCGCGGGTGGGCTGACGCACCGAGGTGAGCGGCACGATCCAGTTCGCGGCGAAGTCGACATCGTCGTAGCCGACCAGCGCGACGTCCTCCGGCACCCGCACACCGGCGCCCGCGAGGCCGCGGTAGACGCCGAAGGCCAGCATGTCGTTGCCGCAGATGATGCCGGTGGGCAGTGTCCCCGCCTCCAGCATGGCCCCGGCGCTCAACCTGCCGGACTCGATGCCGATGCCGTCGCTGCGGATCTCGCGCAGGGTGCCTGGGTCCAGGCTGCCGTCGGCCATCGCCTCCTGACAACCGCGGACGCGTTCCTCGAACTGCCGCAGCGTGGGGAGGCCGCCGACGAAGGCGATGTCCCGGTGCCCCAGGCCGATCAGGTGCTGCGCCGCCATCCGGCCCCCGGCGACGTGGTCCACCCGCACCGAGCAGGGGTGGTCGTCGTCCTCGTAGTCGATCAGGACGGTGGGCGTGCCGGCCTCCGCGGCGGGGGAGCCGCCGCCGGCCGGGCTCACGAGGGCGCCCGCCACCCGCTGTGCGGTCAGGACCTGCAGGAGTTCCGCCTCGCGGTCGTGCTCGTTCTCGGAGTTGCAGAGGATCATCACGTAACCGGCCGCGGATGCGGTGCGCTCCACCGCGTGGGCGACCTCCATATAGAACGGGCTGAGCACGTCCACCACCACGAGCCCGAGGGTCTTGCTCGGCGCACCCGTGAGGACGCGGGCGGACTGGTTGGGGATGAATCCCAGTTCGCGCACCGCTGCCATGACGCGTTCACGGGTCGTCCCCGTGACCCGTTCGGGATGGTTCAGCGTGTTGGACACGGTGCCGGTCGAGACGCGCGCCCGGGCAGCGACGTCAGCGATGCTGACTCTGAGGCGGGCCACTTGGTCTGGAACGGTATCTCTCATGGCTGCTCCGATGAATGTCACAGAAATGCATCGATCTTCGCGGAGCCCTTCCGGGCCCTCGAATGTGAGAGTACATTCTTGCGCAAGACATTTGAAGCGCTTCAATCACGGCAGTGTTGCCGGATTGACCGTCGAAAGGACCCACTCATGAAGCGGCGCTTTTTCATCCAGATCAGCGGCCTCGCAGGCGCGGCTGCGATCGGCTTGACCGCCTGTGGAGGTGGTGGGGACACCACCTCCACCGGAGCACCTGCGGCCGGTGAATCCACCGGCGCGGGCGGCGACGGCGGTGGCGAGTACACCATCGTGATCGTGCCCAAGGACTCCACCAACCCCTGGTTCGTCCGCATGGAGGAGGGCGTCAAGAAGTACGCCGCGGACTCTGGCCTGGACGTCTACCAGAAGGGCCCCTCGGAGACCGACGCCACCATGCAGGCCCAGGTCATCCGCGACCTCATCGCGCAGAAGGTCGACGCCATCGGCGTGGTCCCGGTCGATCCCGGGGCACTGGAGCCTGTCCTCAAGGAGGCCATGGACGCCGGCATCGTCGTCGTGACCCACGAGGGCGCGAGCCAGCAGAACACCCAGTACGACATCGAGGCCTTCAACAACACGGCCTACGGCGGCTTCATCATGGACAACCTCGCCGAGGCCATGGGCGAAGAGGGCGTCTACACGACGATGGTCGGCCACGTCACCAATGCGTCCCACAACGAATGGGCCGACGGCGGCGTCGCGCACCAGAAGGAGAAGTACCCCAACATGACGCTGCTCGAGGCCGAGGCCCGGGTGGAGTCGCAGGACGACGGCGAAGTCGCCTACCAGACGGCCAAGGAACTGCTCAAGAAGTATCCCGAGCTCAAGGGCATCATGGGCACCTCGTCGTTCGACGCCCCCGGCGTCGCGCGGGCCATCGAGGAACTCGGCCTCAAGGGCAAGGTCTTCACCGCGGGCACCGGTATGCCCGCCGCCAACAAGGAGATCCTGGAGAAGGGCCTCGTCGCCGCACTCACCCTGTGGGATCCGGCCGATGCCGGCTACGCCATGGCCTCCTTGGCCAAGGCCGTCCTCGACGGGACCCCGATCGAGGACGGGCTGGACCTCGGCGTCAAGGGCTACGAGGACCTCAAGTTCGCCGAGGGGAGCGACAAGGTACTCGAGGGCGCCGGCTGGATCGTGATCAACGCGGAGAACGTCGACAGCCTCGGCTTCTGATCCACCCGCACCCAAGGCGTACGGGGTCCGCACCGGGCCCCGTACGCCCCTACCTCTGGAGGAACAACAATGACGCAACCGGTGATCGCGGTCCGGGGAGTCAGCAAGGCCTTCTCGGGAGTGAAGGCGCTCGATCACATCGATTTCGAGATCCATCCCGGCGAGATCCATTGCCTTGCCGGCGAGAACGGCTCAGGGAAATCGACCCTGATCAAGGTCATCTCCGGTGTGTATGAGCCCGACGAGGGCGAGATCATCCTGAACGGTCGCTCGCACTCGAAGCTCACACCCATCGAGGCGATCCACCACGGCATCCAGGTGATCTACCAGGACTTCTCGGTGTTCCCGAACCTCACCGTGATGGAGAACCTGGCCCTCACCAGCGAACTGTCCGAGCGGCGCACGTTCGTCAACTGGAAGCGGTTCCGGCAGATCGCGGAGAAGGCCGTCAAGAAGATCAACTTCTCGATCGACCTCGACGCCCGCGTCTCGGACCTGTCGGTGGCGGACAAGCAACTCGTCGCCATCTCCCGGGCTCTGCTGACCGACACCAAACTCATCATCATGGACGAACCGACCACCGCGTTGACCGACCGCGAGGTCGCCGCGCTGTTCCGGGTCATCCTCGACTTGCAGGCGCGTGGCATCGCGATCCTGTTCGTCAGCCACAAACTCGATGAGGTCTTCGAGATCTCGGAGCGGTTCACGATCATCCGCAACGGCAAGCTCGTGATCACCTCCCTCCCGGAGGAACTCACGCACCAGAAGTTCGCCCAGTACATGACGGGCCGCGACGTCAGCGAGGAGACCACCGCGCCGACGGGTGGGCCTGGCGAGATCGCCCTCGAAGCCGAGGGCCTGAGCCTCAAGGACGCGTTCCACGACGTGAGCTTCACGCTGCGCAAGGGCGAGGTGCTGGGTGTCACCGGCCTCCTGGGCTCGGGCCGCACCGAGCTCGCCCTCACCCTCTTCGGCGTGTTCACCCCCGACAGCGGTCAACTCAAGGTGGGCGGGAAGCCCGTCACGCTCCGCAGCATCCGCGACGCCATCGCCAACGGGATCGGTTACGTGCCCGAGGACCGCCTCAGTGAGGGCCTCATGCTCGAGCGGTCCATCGGGGACAACATCGTGATCTCCGAGATCGACAAGCTCTCCACCGGCATGGGAGTGACCCGGCCGGGCCGTCGTCAGGCTGAGGTCGACCGCTGGGTCGACGAGTTGGCCATCGCGACGAAAAACCCGTACAACGCGGTGAACACGCTCTCGGGTGGTAACCAGCAGCGCGTGGTGCTGGCCAAATGGTTGGCCACCGACCCGGACGTCCTCATCCTCAACGGCCCCACCGTCGGTGTGGACATCGGCTCGAAGCACGACATCCACGTGATCCTGAAGGAGTTGGCCGAATCAGGCATGGGCATCATCGTGATCTCCGACGACATCCCCGAACTGCTCCGCGTCACCAACCGGGTGCTGCTGCTCCAGGAGGGCCGCATCGTCGCCGAGGTGGACCCCACGGAGATCTCACAACACGACCTGTCGGCCATGATCACCGGCGCCACGAAGGAGAACTGACATGGGTCTCCTGAACAAGGTCGTCCGCGCCAACGAATTCTACGTCTTCCTGGTGATCGTGGTGGTGAGCCTCATCATCCAGGCCCGCAGCGGTCAGTTCTTCACCCCCAACAACCTCGTCGACCTCGCCAACGCGATGGTGGTCCCCGGCCTGTTCGCGGTGGGTACCTACATGGTGCTGGTGTCCGGCGGCATCGATGTGTCGTTCCCCGCGCTGGCCTCGCTCGCGGTCTACGCGGTGACCCGGTACCTCGTGGACAGCGGGTTCCAGGGCAGCATCCTCATCCCGTTTGCGCTGGTGATCGTCCTCGGCGCGCTGCTCGGTGCGTTCAACGGCGTGTTCACCGCCAGGCTGGCGGTGGCGGTGCCCACGCTTATCATCACGCTCGGCACCGCCAACGTCTTCTCCGGCGTCATGCAGGGCGCGCTGTCATCGGTGCAGATCCCCAAGCTGCCCCAGTCCATGGAGGACTTCGGCCGGGCGACGCTTTTCACGGCGACGAACCCGACGTCGGGGCTCACGTCGTCGATGCCCGTGTCGTTCCTGATCCTGGTGGCCGTGGTGGTCATCGTCTTCTTCGTGATGCGCTACACCATGTTCGGCCGCGGCATCTACGCCATCGGCGGCGATGAGTCGTCGGCCATCCGTGCGGGGTTCAAGGTCCGCAACATCAAATTCTGGCTCTACGTCATCGTCGGCGTCATCGCCGCCCTGGGCGGCCTGGTGCGGACCTCGATGATGGGGCAGATGCACCCCACCAACCTGCTCGGCATGGAGATGATGGTCATCGCCGCCGTCGTGCTGGGTGGCACTGCGATCACCGGCGGCACCGGCTCCCTGACCGGCGTCATGCTGGGCACCCTGCTGATCGTCATCGTCCAGAACTCCATGATCCTGATGGGTATCCCCACCTTCTGGCAGCGGTTCGCCCTCGGCATGCTGATCATCGTCGGCACCGGCATCTCCGCCGTGCAGTTGACGCGTAGACGCAGACGGCAACGTCTGGTGGCGGAGTGAGAGGCAACTGACATGAGTACAGCCACCGTTTCCACCAGCCGGCGCCGCGCCCGGGTCACCCGGGACGCGCACCTCATCCGGCTCTTCGGCATCCTCATCGCGTTGACGGCGTTCTTCCTCATCGTGAAGACCGACGCGTTCATCAGCGTGGGCACCTGGCAGTCCATGGGTGTTCAGTTCCCCGAGTACGGCCTGATGGCGTTGGGCGTGATGCTCACCATGATCACCGGTGGCATCGACCTGTCGTCGGTCGGCATCGCGAACATGACAGCCATCGCCGCCGCGTCCATCATGCTCACCATGGCACCGGCCGGCGCAGACACGGGGCAACAGGCCACCGGTGTCGCCGTGGGTGTCGTCGTTTCCCTCGTGATGGGAGCGCTGGCCGGGCTCTTCAACGGGTTCCTCGTGGCCAAGGTACGGATCCCCGCGATCCTGGTCACGCTCGGCACCCTCGAACTCTTCACCGGCATCGCGATCATCATCACCGCGGGAAAGCCGCTGTCGGGCCTGCCGCCTGTCTACGGCGAGACGTTCGGGGGGAAGGTCCTCGGCGTCCCCACACCACTCGTGGTGTTCGTCGTCGTGGCGGTCATCATCTGGTTCATCCTGCATCGAATGGCGTTCGGCTCGAAGCTTTACATGCTCGGCAGCAACGCCACCGCCGCAAAGTTCAGTGGCCTCAACGCCACCAGCCTCCTGCTGCGCACCTACATGATCTCCGGCCTCGCCTCCGCGATGGCGGGCCTGGTCATGCTGGCCAACTACAACTCGGCCAAGGCCGACTACGGCGTGGCCTACACGCTGCTGACGATCCTGATCGTGGTGCTCGGTGGGGTGCACCCCAACGGCGGCAGCGGCAAGCTCATCGGCGTCGTACTGGCCATCGCCATCCTCCAGATCCTGTCGTCGGGCCTCAACATGTTCCCCGACATCAGCAACTTCTACCGCCCCCTCATCTGGGGAGCGGTGCTGCTGACCGTCATCAGCACGCAGGACCTGGGCCGTGACTTCTGGAGCCGCTTCAGGAAGAGAAAGGAGCAGTGATCGAGATGGCCACTGAGGAGCGCCGTGTCGTGATGGGGGCGGACTTCGCCGGGTTCCCCCTGAAGGAGCATGTGAAGAAGCACCTGGAGGAGAAGGGCTGGACGGTCACCGACCTGACCCCGCTCAAGGATGGGCTCCCCATGTACCACCGGGTGGGATTCATGGTCGGGTCCAAGCTCGCCGAAGGGGAGTTCACCAAGGCGCTGGCCTTCTGCGGCACCGGCATGGGCATCCATGTCGCCGCCAGCAAGGTGCCGCACGTGCACGCCGCCGTCGCCGAGACGGTGCACAGCGCCAAGCGCGCCGCTGCCGCCAACAACTGCAACCTGCTGGCGATGGGCGGTTTCTGGATCGCTCCGCGCCTGGGGATGGCGATGGCCGACGCGTTCCTCGAGACCGAACTCGGCGACGGTTACGAGGACTGGGACGGGTTCTACGACTACCACCGCATCGGCTACGACGAGTGCGAGAACTTCGACTACGAGGCCTACAAGGCCAACGGCTTCCAGGTGGTGGACCCGCAGGAGGCGGATCTCGGGCCGGAGCCCGAGCGCCTGTCGTTCTAGGCTGTCACCCCGCCAGCCAGGTCACCGCATTCCCGAACAGACGGCCGTACCCGGCCCACGCCATGAACTCCTTCGGCGCCCAGTGCGGCGAGATGTCAGAGGCGTAGGCCAGGGTGCGGCCGGCCCCGATCTGACGCACCACCAGCAGGGGCCGCCCCTCGACCTCCGCCAGCACGGTGGCGTCCTCGCGCGCCGTGAGCTTCTGGTAGCCGAGGATCGCGGGCCAGGTGCCATCGAGGCCGCGGGTCACGTCATGGTCCGCGACGACGACGGTGCCCTCCACCCCTTCCGGTGCTTCCACGCGGTCGTCGTAGGGGAGGATCGTGACGGGGAGGACCTCTTCGACGGCGGTGTCGTGGTAGTTGGCCTTGGCCTGGAAGCCCTGGAAGCTGAGATAGCCGCCCGCCATCATCAGGCCGCCGCCGCGCAGCACCCACTCCCGGAGCAGTTTCAGCCGGTTGGGCGCCCTCCGTCCCTCTTCGAAGACGACCGGCGGCAGGAGCAGGGTGTTGGCGCCGACGTCGGAGAGGATCACCACGTCGTAGGCTTCCAGGCCCTCCAATGTGAGGGGGAAATCCGTGGCCACGTCGTGGGAGCGCAGGTGGGTGACCTCGTGCCCCGCCTCCGCCAGCGCCACGAGCAGTTCAGCGCAGCCGATGTGGACCTGCGTATGGGGGAAGACGTCGTAGCCCTTGTGGTCGTCCACGGCACTGACCCAGGACTCGCCCGCCAGTAACACCCTGCTCATGTTGCCTCCGCTCGTCATTGAACTGGCTCTCAGGCTAGCGGAGACACGTAGAGTCGGAGGGGTGCTGGTTCCCCGCGACATCCTGTTCACCCACCTGGGTGCCGACGCCCTGGCGGCCCTCGACCTCGTGGCCCGGGAGGCCCGGGGCCTGCTGGGCGCCCACCTCACGGTCGACCGCGAACCGGGGCCGGTGACCCTGCGGATCACGGAGGTGGAGGCGTACGCGGGGCCGCACGACCCGGCCTCGCACGCCTACCGCGGCCCCAACCCGCGCAACGCGGCGATGTTCGGCCCACCCTGGCACGCCTACGTCTACCGGCATATGGGGCTCCACACCTGCTTCAACATCAAGGTGGGACCTGAGGGCACGGCCACCGGTGTGCTGGTGCGCGCCGGGGAGGTCGTCGAGGGAGTGGACACAGCGCGTGCCCGCCGCTCCGCGCAGGGGCGGACCCGCACCGATCACGACCTCGCCGCAGGCCCGGCCAGGCTCACCGTGGCCATGGGCATCACGCTCGCGGACACCGGGGCGCCGCTCGACGGCTCCACCGGGCTGCTCCTGAGCCCCCGCACCGGCCCCGCGCCCGTGACAGTGTCCGGTCCGCGCGTGGGCATCAGCGTGGCCACGGATTACCCGCTGCGGTTCTCCATCGCCGATGACCCCACCGTCTCCCGCGGGCGCGCCTAGTCGGGCCCCCTGGCCGATCCTGATCCCCTACGGGTGAACACCGAATGCCTGTCGGGCGGGACGACTCTGGGCCTTTGGGTGAGGGGGTCCATGATGACCTTCCACTGATCGGATCGCCGGTACCTGTCCGGTTCGACCTGGGAGTGGTGGAAGGGACACAACAACGCCAGGTTTCGGAGCGAGGTGGCACCGCCGGCCCACCAGGGGATCACGTGGTGGGCCTCGCATGAGGCGTCGGGTTTGCAGCAACCGGGGAAGATGCAGCCCTTGTCGCGGATTGTCAACGCCCGTCGCATCGCCGGGGTCACCAGCCGCTGCGCCTGGCCAACGTCCAGCACCTCGGAGCGGCCACCCAGGACGGCGGGCATCACGTCGGCGTCACACAGCAGCCGCCGCAGGTCCCCTGCCGCGACCTGCTTCCCCTCAGGCAGGAGCCGGGCTTCCTCCGCCTGCCCCCGCAGCTCCTGGAGCGTCATCTCAACGACAACTCGTGGCCGGTCTCCGGAGGTGACCGGCCTCTCTCTGTGGTCGGCGACCAGGGCGAGGAGGGCGTCGGCGCGACGCTGCCCGGGGGTCCGGTTCAGGTCCAGCACCCGCTGGGATCGGATGTCCGAGGCGCTGGCCCTGGCCCCTGCCAGCCCGGCCAACCGGCGGCGCTGGGCGCGGCGATCACGCTCGACGTAGCCCTCCACCAGTTTCAACAGTGGCACGGCCTCGAGTTCGGGTAGGCAGCCGTGGAACTTCACCGCACCCGCACCGTCGTCCGAGTAGTCGAAATACCGCCTGGCCCTGGCGCGCTCCGCCTGGGCGGCCAAGTGCTCCTGCGCCGACTCCCGTGAGGGGAGCAGTTCCGGCGCCACCTCCGCCAGCACCAAGGGCGCGATGTCCCTCAATTTGCGTGGTGTGGCGCCGATCTCCAGCGCCCTGCCGACGTAGGCCTCTTCGACCTTGCGTTGAATCTCCACCGGCAACTCGGGGAGTGTGGCCATGCCCTTGGCCACCGCGACGGCCTGCTTCGGTGAGATATTGCCGGCCAGGGCGGCGTCGCGCACGGGTTCGTGTCTGCTGATCTCCGCCGCCTGAAACACCTGACCCGCTGCATCCCGTGAATCCAGGCCCTCCGTCGTGGAGATCAACGCGGTCAGTTCCGTGCCGGTGGCCTCCCGCGCAGACCTGCGGCGGTCCACCTCGCTGGTCACCGTCGATGCCAAGGCGGAGAACCGGTCCGCCAGGTTGCGGGCCAATTGCATCAGCCCCACCAACTCCGCCGCGGTCAACCCCTCGCGCTCGCTGTGATCGATCGACGACAACGCCTCCCGGGCGACCTCCAGGGCCCCCTGAGTACTGCGTCGATTCACGTGCATGTTCTAAAAGATAGAGCCCCCGGCGATCTTCACAAGGGCTATCGATGCAGCTGTGGATAACTCCAGGACCGGCTAGGACTGGAAGGCCACGATCCGCTCGATCGCCTCAGCGATCGCGGGGGCGCCGGCAGCGAACGACAGCCGGACGGTGCGGTCACCGAGCACGGTGTCGAAATCCCGTCCAGGCGTCACGGCGACCCCGGTAGCCTCCAGCAGCGCCGAGGCGTAGGCCCCAGAGTCGGCCCAGCGCTCCAGCTGCGGGCCGAGGTCCGCGTAGTAGTAGAAGGCGCCGTCCGCTGGCGCAGCCACGCCCCAGTTCAGCCGGTCCTCCGCGGCCAGCAGCAGCCCGCGCGCCCCCGCGAACCCGGCGACTGCGGCGTCGCACTGCGCGTAGGACTCGTCGGTGAATGCCTCGAGCGCCGCGTACTGCGCCGGTGCCGGGGGACAGAGGGCGAGGTTGCCGGCCAGCGCGTCCACCGCGGGGGCCAGGTCGGCAGGCAGCAGCAACCACCCGATCCGCCAGCCCGTCATGCCCCAGTACTTCGAGAACGAACTCACCACGACGGCGTCCCCACTCAGTTCCCAGGCGGAGGTGCCGCGGTGGCCGCCGACGGGGTACGTCACGCCGTGGTAGATCTCATCGCTGATCAACCGCACGCCTTCGGCCCGGCACCAGTCCACCAGGGCCGCCAGTTCGTCGCGGCTGACCATGGTCCCGGTGGGGTTGGCAGGGGAGGCGAGGATCAGCCCCTGCAACGGCCGTTCAGCGTGTGCTGCGGCGAGCTGCTCGACGGTCGGCTGGAACCGCACGTCGGGGCCGCACTCGATGTCGACCACCTCGCACCCGAGCGACGTGAGGATGTTGCGGTAGGCCGGGTAGCCCGGGCGCGCCAGCGCCACCCGGTCACCGGCCTCGAACGCGGCCAGGAAGGTCAGGAGGAAGCCTCCTGATGAACCCGTGGTGACTGCCACCTGGGCAGGGTCGATGTCCAGCCCGTACCAGCGTCGGTAGTGCTCTGCGAGGGCCACGCGCAGGGGCCAGATGCCCAGCGCCGAGGTGTACCCGAACACCCGCCCCGAAGCATGGAGCGTTGCCGCGGCGCGATTGACGGCCGCTGGCGCACCGCCCGCGGGTTCGCCGGCGCAGAGGGAGATCACATCGCGGCCGGCGGCGCGCATCGTGGCGACCTGGTCCAGGACGGTCATCACCTCGAACGGTGGCACTGCAGAGCGACGGGAAGGCATGCAGCAGAGCGTATCGCGCGGGCATTCTAGGCTGTTATTGTTGATAATCGGTGGATTTCCACCCGTGTCGATTCTTGGGGGGCAAGATGACCACATCCGAAGGTGCAGTTGTATTGGCGTTGCCGCAGTTCCTGGAACTGTTGGCCTCTGGGGAAGAAGGCCGGCTCGCGCTCAGCCTGCTGGGTATGACGCCGGAGGATCTCCCGCTGTCGCCGGCCGTCTCCACGAACAGCGCCCGAGGGCTGGAACGCCAGCTGGCCTCGACGGTGGCGGCAGCCACCGAGCACCTGCAGGTCATCGCGCCGCTGGGCGAGACCCAGTCGATCTTCGCCTTCCGGTACGAGGATTCCTGCGCCGTGTTCCTGATGGGCCAGGAGGAGACGCTCGGGCTCAACTGTTCGGTCACTGAAGCCGGAGAGCTTGTGGACCGCACCATCGAGAAACTCCTGACGGCCCGGGTCGACTGGAGCGTCTGTTGGCATTCGGACGACGCGCTGCACCAGGTCGACGTCAACCCGGACGGCACCGTCGCGGGTGAACCGCAGGTGAGCCTGGAAGAGCTGGTGGCGGCCTTCGCCGCCTGACCCCGTCCGCACAGAAGGGATAGGGTGCTGCCCAGACAGGTGGCGAACTGGGTGCAAATCCCAGGCTGACCCGCAACCGTGACCGGAGTCCCGCACTCCGGCGAGCCGGACCAAAACCTGTTCCAGGAATCAGTACTCGCCGCGGATAGCGAGCTGCGTCCGGTGCGGCTCTGCTGCCCTGGTCACGCTCGTCGCGAGAAGGACAGGCAGCATGAAACACGCCACCATCATCAAACGCGCCCTCGTGGGCGCCCTCACCCTCGCCCTGGGGCTCTCGCTCCCGCCGGTCGCCCGGGCCGACACCGAGTTCACCTTCACGGACACGGACGTGCTCGAATGCATCTACGACGACAACGTCTGGGTCCCTCGTTGACCCCGGGGCCGGTGAACTCCTGGGCGGCTGCGCGACGGAATTCGCCACCGGTTCAGCCGCACTTGCCTCAGCCGGTTTCACGGTGGACAACCCGTCGTTCGTGAAGGTCATCAACGGCATCCGGGCCGATTTCGTGCTCGACGGGCAGTGGTGGACCTACTGGCACCGGCACTGGAGTGACGACTCCGGCTGGGGAAGCTGGACGTTCTCCGACCTGGGTGCCGGCAGCTACACCCCCGAGCCCGGAAGTGTGGAGGGCTGGTCGGTGTCGCCGTCGTCGGTGTTCGGCGGGGTTGCTCCGCGCTGGGCCGGCTACGCGCCGGGCGAGCTACCGGACCCCGCACCGTTCGCCCCGGTGATCGCGGCCCAGCCGGTGGATGTGGTCACCGAGACCGGGTACGACGCGCGGTTCACCGTAGCGGTGAAGGCACGGCCCACGCCTGTCATCACCTGGGAGTCCTCCACCGACGGCGTCGCCTGGGTCCCCGTCGACGGCGCCACAGGCGCCACCCTCACGCTCGCCTCCGTTGCGTTGGCCGATGACGGCCGCCAGGTGCGTGCTGTGGCAACGAACGAGGCCGGGACGCTGCGCAGTGAGCCTGCAGGCCTGGCCGTGACCGACCCGACGGCGGTGGAGGTGCCGGACGCGAAGTTCCGTCTGTGCCTGACCGACCGGCTCGGGATCGCGGCTGACAAGCCACTCTCGCAGAAGCTCCTGACTGGGCTGACCGGTGAACTGACCTGCGCCGCGTCGAAGTACCGCACCATTACGGACGTCACCGGCGCTGACCACCTCACCGGGATCTCGTCGCTGTCGTTCAGCGGCCACAAGGTGGCGGACCTGACGCCCCTGAGCGGGCTCAAGAACCTCGAGACGCTCACCCTGACGGGCAATGGCCTGACCGACGTCTCGGCGCTGGCCGGCCTCACGGGGCTGACCTCCCTGTGGCTGGCGACCAACCAGATCGCCGACGTCACGCCGCTGGCTGGGCTGACCGATCTGACCTCGCTCATGCTGAATTCCAACGCAGTCTCCGATGCCGGCGCACTGTCATCCCTGCTGCGGCTGAAGACCGTGGGCCTCAGCCGTAACCAGTTGACCAGCATCAGCAACCTGGTGAGCGACTCGATCGGCGACCTGACCATCGACGCCAACTCCATCGCCGAGCTGGACCTCTCCGGGATGCCCAACCTCACCCGGGTGGTGGCGCACGACAACGGCTTCTCCTCGCTCGAGTCGCTGCGCGGGCTCACGTCGTTGCAGACCTTCGCCGCCCAGGGCAACCAGATCTCCGATCTGGCTCCGCTCAGCGGGTTGCCTTCCCTGACGTCGCTGCTGGTGTCGAAGAACACGATCTCGGACGTGACGCCGCTGGCGGCCTTCGACTCGCTCACCTCCCTCGACCTGAGCAGCAACGCCATCGTCGACCTCAGCCCGCTGCAGGACCTCGTCGTCACGGATGCGAGCAAGGTACGGGCGCGCTACCAGAGCGTGGAGCAGCAGGTGGACACCGGCCGAGCCGTGAGCGCGACGTCCATCACGCACCTCGACGGGACGGACGTGGCCCTGACGCTGCCCGCCACCGTCAGCCGCACTGTCGGCGGGCGGCTGGTGTTCGAGGAGCCGGGGGCGTACACGCTCACCTGGAACAGCACGGTGACCGGCCGGGGTACCTTCGCGGGCTCCGTGCTCGTGACGGCCGCTGACCCGGTACCCGTCCCCACGCCCACCGTGACCGCCACAGCCGTGGTCACTGAGACCGCCACACCGGAGCCGGCGCCCACCGTCACCGCCACAGCCGTGGTCACGCACACCGTGCAGGCGACGGCTGGGCGCACCGCCCCGTACACGCTGCCCGGGCTCCACGACGTGGGAGGCCGGCGCTGGTACACCGACTGCGAGACCTACTCGGTCACGGAGCGCTGCCGCACCGACATCTGGGCCACCACCGTGACCCAGATGGACGGCCGGTACGAGGTGCGCCAGGGCTGGGCGTTCAACAACCTCACCTACCTCCCTGTGGAACGCGCGGTCTGGGAGGGCAACCCCCTCGCGCGCACGGGCGAGTGGCGGGCCTCCGACGGCCGGGACTGGCGAACCGAGTGCGATACGGCCGCCACCGGCCATGGCGCCTGCCGCTCCTACGTCCGGGCGACGGCGGTCTCGGCCAAGCCCGGACCCGCCGGGGCCTACCGGTTCGAGCAGCACACCGGTTGGCGCCTGAACAACATCGTGTTGTTCAGCTGATCAGACACAGGACGTGGGCGGCTCGGAGAGACACTTCGGGCCGCCCATCCCGTTTCCGGTACGATTGCCCCCATGCCACGCGTCGTTGTCAACGTCATGCCCAAGCCCGAGATCCTGGATCCTCAGGGCAAGGCCGTCACCGGTGCCCTGCAGCGTCTGGGCTTCCACGGGATGTCCGTGCGGCAGGGCAAGCGCTTCGAGATCGAGGTGGACGGCGACGTCACCCCCGAGATGCTCGCGCAGATCGGTCAGGCCGCAGAGACCCTGCTGGCCAACACGGTCATCGAATCCTTCGATGTGGTGACCGACTGATGACCCGCATCGGCGTCGTCACCTTCCCGGGGTCGCTCGACGACCACGACGCGCTGCGCGCTGTGCAACTCACCGGCGCCGAGGCCGTCCCGCTGTGGCACGGCTCGGATTCGATCGACGGCGTGGACGCGATCATCCTGCCCGGCGGTTTCTCCTACGGCGACTACCTGCGCTGCGGCGCCATCGCCCGCTTCAGTCCCATCATGGACACCATCATCGACGCCGCGAACAAGGGCATGCCCGTCCTCGGCATCTGCAACGGCTTCCAACTCCTCTGCGAGGCGCACCTGCTCGAAGGCGCCATGATCCGCAACGCCGGCCAGCAGTTCATCTGCCGCGACGAGCGGCTCCGCGTCGAGACCATCGACACCGTCTGGACCGCTGCTTTCGCCAAGGGCGACGAGATCACCATCGTGCTGAAGAACGGCGAGGGCAACTACCAGGCCACGCCGGAGACGCTGCGCAAACTGGAGGACAACGACCAGATCGTTTTCCGTTACCTGGACAACCCCAACGGCTCCGCCAATGACATCGCTGGCATCACCAACGAGCGCGGCAACGTCGTCGGTCTCATGCCGCACCCGGAGCACAACGTCGAGCCGCTCACGTCGCCCACCACGGACGGCGCGAGGTTCTTCGAGTCGGTCATCGGGTTCCTCGGCGCCCGCGTCTGACCCTTTCGGCTGCATAGACCCACCCCGGGGGATGGCGCCCAGTTCGGCTGTGTCAGACTGCTCGGAACCGGGCGGGGGTCCCGGTGATTGGGGAAATGTTCATGTCCATGCGCAAAACTCTCGCGGGGATCGCCGCAGCCGTCATAGCGACGGCGGGGCTACTGGTCCCGGCGCCCGCACAGGCCGCCACGGGCGACGTGTACTCAACGCCCGGTGTACAACTCATCAACGACCGCTACTGGCAGACGGGGTGCTCCAACTACTCGGCGACCATCATCCGGTGCACCACGGACATCTTCGCCACCAAGGTCTTCATGGAGAACGGCCAGTGGTACAAGCAGAACACCTGGGCTTTCAACAACCTCGCCTACCTCCCTTCGGCACGGCAGGCGTGGGCGTCGAACCCGCTGGGCACCACCGGCTCCTGGACCTCGGCCGACGGCCGAACGTGGCGTACCGAGTGTGACACCGCGACCACCGGCCGGGGCGCGTGCCGCAACTACATCGTCGCCACCGTCGCCTCGGAGACCGGGGGAGTCGTGAAGCAGGAGACCAAGGAGGTCTTCAACTCGATGGTGCGCTTCTCCACCTCCACGGTGCCCGCCGTGACGATGATCCCGGCCCCTGCGCCGTACCTGGCGCCGCCGGCTCCAGGCCCCAAGCAGCTCCTCAGCGCAGCTGTCGCGCCCAAGCCGGCGGCGATCGCAGCTCCCGTCACGGTGGCCCCGGCGCCGACGTCGGGGTCCGCCTCGCCGAATGGCTGGAACTGCCCGTCGGCATATCCCATCAAGGGCAACGCGAACTCGATGATCTACCACATGCCCGATCAGCGCTACTACAGCCGCACGCAGCCCGAGGAGTGCTTCGCGACGCGTAGCGCGGCAGAGGCGGCCGGGTACCGGGCAGCCAAGGTCTGAGCGGGGCCCTGTCGGAGAGCTCTGACTGGCCCTACTCGCCGCGGGTCAGCAACTGCCCGGCCAGCGGCAGGGCGGCATACGGCGCTGGTGCAGCGCCTCTTCCGCGTCGGCACCTTGCAGATCCCGTCGCCGCCCTGCGACTGCACGTTCGTCATGTCTGGCCTTTTCGCCGGGGAAGCGACGTCAACATCGACATCGCGATCTCTCGTCCGACCTCGTGCAGGAGCCTCGCTGCCTCGCGCATGCTCTCCTCCTGGCCGGTGGCCCGGTCGGTGAGCGCGTAGAGAGCGGTGAATCCTGCTTCCTGCCATTGTTCGTCGTCGAGCAGGGACCTGCCGCAGACGATCACGGCGGGCACCCCGGCCTTCTTGGCGGCGGCGAGCACGCCCATCGGGGCCTTGCCGCCCAAGGATTGCTCGTCCAGGCTGCCCTCGCCGGTGATGGCGAGATCCGCCCCGACCAATGCCTGAGGCACGCCCACGAGCTCCGCCACGAGTTGGGCCCCCGGCCGGGATTCAGCCCCGAGCCCAGCGAGGGCCGCGAAGCCGACCCCGCCGGCCGCCCCCGCGCCCGGGAGCAGATCCGCTCCTGGCGGGAACCCGATGGCCTCGCCGAGGAGGTTCGCCCAGCGCATCAAGGCGTCGTCGATGACGGGGATGGCGTCCGGGGTCAGGCCCTTCTGGGGCCCGAACACGGCAGCGGCGCCTCTGGGTCCGCAGAGCGGGTTGTCCACGTCGTTGGCCAGCACAAGACGCGTGGCGGCCAGCCGCGGGTCGAGCCCTGAAGCGTCGACCAGTGCGAGGTCGGCCAACTGGCCGCCACCGGGACCCACGAGGGAGCCATCGGCGGCAAGGAGCCTGACCCCGAGGGCTTCCAGCATGCCTGCGCCACCGTCGGTGGAGGCGGAGCCGCCCACGCCGAGGACGATGGTGCTGGCCCCGGCATCCAGTGCTTCGCGCACCAGTTCTCCGGTGCCGAACGACGAGGCCCGGAGACCGTCGCGTTCAGCTGCGGGGATGAGTTCGAGGCCGGAGGCCGCCGCCATTTCGATGACGGCCTCCGAATCGCGAAGTGCCCAGTGGGCGTTGACTCCGTGGCCGAGTGGGCCGCGCACCGTGGCGGTGCGCCGCTCGTAACCGGCCGCGATGGCCGCCTCGACCGTGCCCTCCCCGCCGTCAGCGACGGGGAGGGACACGATCTCTGCGCTTTCACCCATCACGTCGCGGATACCCGCGGCGATGGCCTCGACAACCTCATGCGCGGCCAGGGAACCCTTAAATTTGTCGGGGGCGATGACGACCAACACGAAGGCCTCCTCAGCCGCCGGCGGGCGACGGTCCGTGGGTCTCGATGTGGAACTCGATCTCCGTCATCTGGACGTCGATACGCAGGTGGATGAGTACCGGGCCATGGTGGGTCTCCTCAGTGGGTGCGACGGTTGTCGTCGTGGACGGTCGGGCTGGGGCGAGCGGCTCAGCTCTTGCCGGCCAGGTCCCGCGCGAGTTTCAGCAGAGCCGAGTGGTCCAGCGATCCGTACCCGCGCTGGCGGGCGGAGTTCATAAGCTCGGCGACGATCGCGCCGACGGGGAGGATGACGCCCGCCTCACGGGCCGCAGAGGTGACGATTCCAAGGTCCTTGTGGTGCAGGTCGATGCGGAACCCGGGAGCGAACTCGCCCTTGATCATCGAGGCGGCCTTGCGGTCGAGGACGCGGTTCCCGGCGAGGCCACCGGCGAGTACCTGGACGGCGGCTTCGAGGTCGACGCCGTGGGCCTCGAGGAATACGAGCGACTCGGCCACGAGCTGGATGGTGCCGGCCACGATGAGCTGGTTGGCAGCCTTCACCGTCTGGCCGCTACCGGCCGGGCCGACGTGCACAATGGTGGTACCGACGTCCTCGAGCACGGGGCGGGCCTCCTCCACCACGCCCGGGTCGCCGCCCACCATGATCGACAGGTTGCCCTCGACCGCACCGGCCTCGCCGCCCGACACGGGGGCGTCGATGGCGCGGATGCCGGCTTCCGTGGCTTGTTGCGCGAGGCGCTGGGCGACGTCTGGACGGATGGTGGATGTGTCGATCCAGATGGCGCCCCGCTTCGCGTTGGCGAACACTCCCTCGTCACCGGTCACCACGGCCTCGACGTCGGGAGAATCCGGCACCATGGTGATGATGACGTCGGCGTCCTTCACTGCCTCGGCGACGGACGTGGCGCCCCGGCCGCCTTCGGCGGCGAACTGTTGCACCTTCCCGGGGCTGCGGTTGAAGGCGACGACGGTGTGGCCCGCCTTGACGAGGTTCCTCGCCATGGGGAGCCCCATGATGCCCAGGCCGATGAATGCGATGTTGGTCATGAGAAGGCCTTTCGAAGAATGGGTGGGAGCGGGTCAGATGCCGGGGAGGACGCCCCGGCCGACGAAGGCGAAGGGCTCGTCGGCCTGCTTGTACTCAAGGCCGATGTGGCCGTCGTAGCCGAGTTCCTTCGAGCGTTCGAGCCAGGTGGCCAGCGGGAGGCTGCCCGTGCCGGGGGCGCCCCGGCCGGGGAAGTCGGCGATCTGGATGTGGCCGAAGTCGGCTGCGTGGTCCTCGATCACGGCGGCGACGTCGTCATCGTTGGCGGCGAGGTGGAAGAAGTCGGCGAGCAGCTTGACGTTGTCACGACCGACTTCGGCGATGACTGAGAGCACATCGGCGGCGGTCTTCAGGCGGTAGCCTTCGGCACCCGACACGGGCTCAACGAGCACGGTGCCACCGATCCGGTCGACGACGTCCGCAGCTTTGCGGAGCATCTCTACGGCGTGCGCGTCCTGTTCGTCCGGGGTGTAGGCGTCGTCGCGCAGGCCGTACAGCGCGTTGAAGGCGCGGCAGCCGGTGCGCTCCCCGATGCCGGCGACCACGTCCAGGTTGGCGACGAACTCATCCTGTCGGCCCGGGAGTGACACGAGGCCACGCTCACCCGCCGCCATGTCCCCGGCGTTGAAGTTGAGGCCGGTGAGCTGCACGCCCGCGTTGCGCAGCGAGGCCTCGAAGGCCCCGATCTCGGCTGCATGCGGGATGGAGGTGGCGAAGGGCCACCAGAACTCGACCGCATCGAATCCCGCGTCCCGTGCTGCCTGCGCGCGCTCGAGCAGCGGCAGCCCGGTCAGGAGGATGGAGCAGTTCACGGTGTAGGACATGAGACATCCTCGTCTTTCGCCATGGAAGCATCCCTTCTTCTAGGGAAACCCTAACCGCACCCCCGAACCTGAAGTACCCCCTGGCGCCGGGCCGATCCCACTGGGCGATACTGCTCCACACCGGAGGCGCACGCCGAGGTGGCGCGATGCTCACGTCTAGACTCAGGCTCCATGTCGTCTGCGAACCTCAGCCAGCAGGAAACCGCCCACCGTGCCACCACCGTCGAGGTGCACGCCTACCACGTCGAGGTCGACGTGCGGGACGCGGTCGATCCGGCGCACCATGACTTCCCCGTCGTGGCGCTCCTGTCCCTTACCGCATCAGAAGGCGAGACGTGGCTCGACTTCATCGGCGAAGTGGACCGCCTCCTCATCGACGGCGAGCCGCAACCCGTGCAGTATGACGGCGCTCGGCTCCGCCTCGCCGACCTGCCGGTGGGTCGTCGCTGCGAGGTGCTGGTCGAGGCGCGCGCCCGCTATTCCCGTACGGGCGAGGGCCTGCACCGCTTCGTGGACCCGGTGGACGGCGAGACCTACCTCTACACGCAGTACGAACCCGCCGACGCGCGGCGCGTCTTCCCCACCTTGGAGCAGCCCGATGTGCGGGCGCCCTTCACCTTCGCGCTCACCGGGCCGGAGGGCTGGTGGTTCGGCTCCAATCAGCCCGAGGCGACCCGGGCACAGGTCGCCGACGGTGTGGTGCGGGTCGATTTCGAGCCCACGCCGACGCTGTCGACGTACATCACCTGCCTCTGCGCCGGCCCGTACCACCGGGTGAGCACTACCTGGACGGGCGCTCGCGAACCTTCAGGAACCGGGGAACTTGAACTCGGGCTGCTCTGCCGCAGGAGCCTCGTGCAGCACCTGGACGCCGAGGAACTGTTCCGCGTCACCGGGGCCGGCCTCGACTGGTTCACCGAGCACTTCGGCCCGTACCCGTGGGGCACCAAGTACGACCAGATCTTCGTGCCCGAATACAACCTCGGCGCCATGGAGAACCCGGGGCTCGTCACGTTCACCGAGCAGTACCTCTTCCGCTCCACGCCCACGCCGGCGCAGCTGCAGGGGCGCGCCAACACTGTGCTGCACGAGATGAGCCACATGTGGTTCGGCGACCTCGTGACCCCGCGCTGGTGGGGCGACCTGTGGCTGAAGGAATCCTTCGCCGAATTCATGGGCACCCACGTCTCTGTCGAAGCCGCGGGCTTCGACGAGGGCTGGGTCAACTTCGCCACCCAACGCAAGGTGGGCGCCTACCTCGCCGATTCCATGCCCACCACCCATCCCGTGGTCGCCGACATCCCGGACCTCGAGGCGGCCAAGACCAACTTCGACCGCATCACCTATTCCAAGGGCGCCTCCGCCCTCACGCAGCTGGTGCACTTCGTCGGCCTCCCCGCGTTCCTCGCGGGCTCGCGTCGCTACTTCAAGGCGCATGCCTTCTCCTCCGCCACGCTCGCGGACTTCATCGACGCGTTGGCCGCCGAGACCGACCGGGACCTGAGCACCTGGAGCGCGGCCTGGTTGCAGACCGCAGGCCACGACACGCTGAGCGCCACGGTCCTCGCCGAGCCGGACGATGGCACCGTGCGCGAACTCGTCGTGCACCGCGACTTCTTCGGCGCGGGCGACACCGACGCGGGCCGGCCCCACGCCACCACGGTGGGCCTCTACCGCCTGATGGGGGACCGGTTGGAGCTCGACAGCCGCCACGACGTGGTGCTCACCGCCGGTGAAACGCCCGTGGCTGCCGCCGTCGGCCGGCCGCTGCCGGACGCCGTGCTGCTCAACGACCTGGATCGCACCTTCGCCCGGGTCGCCCTCGACGAGACGTCGCGCGGCTACCTGCTGGGCCACGTCGGCGACCTCGAGCCGCTTCCGCGGGCCGTCGGCTGGACCGCGCTGTGGCAGGACGTCCGCGCCGGTGACCTGGAGCCGGGTGCCTTCGTCGCATCGGTGCTGGGGGCTGGCGAGCGGCAGACCGGCGTGCTCGCCTCGCTGCTCGAGCGCGCCTTCGTCGCGGTGTCGCGGTACAGCACCGACCCGCGCCTGGCCGAGCAGTGGCGCGACGGTGCCCGCGCGGCCACCGGAGCCGCAGAGGCCGGCTCCCCGGAGCAGTTGCTCTGGGCCCGCGCGTACCTCCGCGGCGCCGCGCTGGCCGCCCAGGACGTGCGGTGGGTGCTCGACGGTGGGATCGACGGGCTCGAGCTCTCGCCCGATCTCACCTGGCTGGCGTGGCAGAGCCTCTCGACGCAGGGCGCCGCCACCGATGCCGAACTCGATGCCGCGTTGGCGGCCGACGACACCGCGGCCGGGCGCACGGCGCGCCTGCGGGCCTGGGCTTCGCGCCCGGAGGCGGCGGTGAAGGAGGAGGCGTGGCGCCGGGCGCACGCCGTCGACGGTGAGACCAACGACGCCGTCGATGCGCTGCTGGCGGGCTTCACCGCACCCGGCCAGCGGGAACTGAGGGAACCGTACGCTGGACGGTACTTCGGCTCTCTCGAGCAGGTGTGGCGCGACCACCCGATTGAGATCGCCATGCGGCTGGTGCGGGGCGGGTTCCCGGAGGGCGGGCACGCGGCGGGCCGTGACTGGCTCGCCGCGCACCCCGCCGCCCCGGCGACCTTGGTGCGACTCGTCCGCGAGGAGATCCACGAGGACGAGATCGCCACCTCGGTCAGGGGTCAGCGCTTACCGCGGCCCTTGCTGGGACCGTTGTAGTCGCGGGGATCGTCGATGCCTTCCGCACGATCGATCGTGAGCGGGGCGGAATCCCACGTCTCCCAGTGGTCCGGGTTCGAGGGGTCGCCCAGCGCCTTGAGCACGCGGACCTGGAGGACATAGCTGCCGTCGGCAACGGTGCGCAGCTTGCCGTTTCCGCTCTGGTTGCCCTGATAGGTGCCGTCCCACGCGATGGTGGCGAGGCCGCCGAAGCGGCCGAGGTCCACCTCCGTGGCGTAGTTGAGGTAGTTCGCGTGCACCTTCTCACCGCGGGTGCCGTCCGGGTTCGCCCGGTAGACGTCGACGTACAGGCCCGACACGGGGTAGGCGAGGTACAGCGCGATGCGCGGGATGTCGCCGTCGGCGAGCGTGAACGTCTGCCACGGCTCGGCCACGGAGAGAACGCCCTCGTCGTCGATGTAGGTGAGCGCCGCGAACTCCAGTGAGGTGAGCGACTGGTAGTCACCGGCCAGACCCGCGAACGGGATCACGAGGTCTTCGCTCCCCGACGTGAGCGTGATCCAGCCGCCGTAGATGGCGCCGTCGAGCTCCGCCTCGAAGCTCTCGTCGATGGTCACTGTGGCGGTGGCGCTCTGACCGGCCGGCACCGTGAGGCTGTCGGCGGAGAATGTGACGTCGGCCTCGAGGATGAAGAACCCGAGAGAGTCGGTCGACTTGCCCCAGGTGCCCACGCCGTGTTCCACACCGAGGTCGTAGGTCAGGTCACGGTCGGAGGTGTTGGTCACCTTGATCGTGGTCGTGACCGGTCCGGCCGCGCTCTCGCCCAGCGAGATCTTCTGCGGCTCCACGAAGGTCGCCGTGGTGATGGCGTGCGGGATGTCCACGAGGCCGCCGCCCTGGCGGTGCACCGGTTCGGCCAGCCCGTACTGGGGCAAGAGGCCCCAGATGAAGGGGTCAGCAGTGGTGGTGAGCAGCGTCCGGACCTCGTACGGATCCAACTGGGGGCGGGCCTCCAGCACGAGCGCCGCGGCGCCGGCGACGTGCGGGGCCGCCATCGACGTGCCGCCCAGCGTGGCGTAGCCGCCTTCCTCCAGCGGGTAGGTCGAGTAGATGCTGCCGCCGGGGGCCGACACATCGGGCTTCAGGGTCAGGTCCGCGGCCAGGCCGTAGGAGCTGAAGTCCGACTGGTAGCCGCCCGTGGGGTTGTCGAAGCGCTTCTGGTCCTCGGAGAACGTGATGCTGGTGGCGCCGGCAGCGGCTTCGGCCGCCAGGACCGTACCGTCGGCCTGGAGCAGGCTGATGGCGGGGATCGTGATGGGTGTGGTGCCCTCCACCGTCATGTTGATGATGCCCGAGGCGTTGTTGTAGATCAGCACGGCGTCGTAGCCGGCGTTCTGGGCGTTGAGCGCCTTCTCGTGGAAGGTGCAGCCGCCGCGCTGGATGAGCAGCGCCTGGCCGTCCGCGCCCGCCGCCTCGATCTCGGCGGGCACGCAGGCGGTGACCGGGTCGGCGTTGACCAGCGCGAACGTGGTGCCGGGCTCCGGGGCGGGAGAGCCTGTCGCGGTCATGTAGGCGAGCTCGGTGCCTGCGGTGGAGGTCAGGTAGTTCGCCATGTACTGCTCGTTGTCGACCGAGCCGACGGAGATCACGTTGTGCGCGACGGAGGGCGCGCCGCCGGAGAAGGTGCCGCTGGCGCCGGAGTTGCCCTGGGAGATGACCATGACCACGCCGGCGTCGACGAGGCGGTCCGCAGCCTGCGCAGTGGGGTAGCTGGGCCAGGTCTGCAGCGACGCGCCGAGGCTCATATTGATGACGTCCATGCCGTCTGCGTACGCGCGGTCCATGGCCTCGATGATGATTTCGGAGCTGGAGGAACCGTCGCAGCCGAAGACGCGGTAGGAGCCGAAGTCAACCTCAGGGGCGACGCCGGTGACCTCACCGTCGGCGCCCACGATGCCCGCCACGTGCGTGCCGTGCCCGCCGCAGTCGTCGGGCCAGCGGTCACCGACGGGCGTGTTGATGGCCGGGTCGTCGCTGTTCGCGTCGTAGGCGTCGCCGACGAAGTCCCAGCCCCACTTGACGCGCTCACCGGGGAAGTCCCTGGTCTCGTCGTTGGTGCCGGACCCCCCGAAGTCGGGGTGGTTGTAGTCGATGCCGGAGTCGATGATGCCGACCTTGATCCCGGCGCCGGTGTAACCCAACTCCTGGTTGGCGACATCTGCGCCGGTCATGGTGCGCGCGTAATTGATGGCGGGGCTGGCGGCCGCGTCCTGGACGGGCTTGTCCACCTGGACGACGGCGTAGACCCCGCGTACCCCGGCCAGCGCGTCGAGCTTGCTGGCGTCGGCGGCGCTCGCGGTGACGGCGACGCCGTTCCACGTGGCGGTGAAGCGCTTCGGCTGCTTCAGCGCGATGCCCTCGGCCTTGGCTGCCGCCATGACCTTGTCCTGGGCCTGTTTGGCGGCGCCGGCGGTGCCGCCGGCGATCTCGGGGGCCCCCTCGACCTCGACGAACCAGCGACCGCTGACGACCTCGTCGCCGAGAGCTGCCAGCTGTTCCTCGATGGGGGGTGCGGGGGTGGTG
>NZ_PQFE01000009.1:0-115077 GCF_022342445.1 Tessaracoccus sp. ZS01
CCGCCACCCCCTCCTCCTCCGTCGTCAACGCCGCCGGCGCCTTCGCCCGAGCCCTCCCCGACGCCGGTACCGAGCCAGACGGTGACGGAGTCTCTGAGCGAAGTTCCGTCGACGCCGGCCGCTCCCTCCCCCACCGTGGCTGAGAGCGTGACGGCCAGCGCTGAGGCGTAGCCCAAGTAAGTTCCTGCTCAGTCGTTGAGCCGGGCGGCCAACCAGTCCACCAGCGGCGCTGACCCTCGCCAGATCTCGCGGACCTCCTCGGCGAACGCCTCCACCCCCGTGGCCGTGACCTCGCGCATCGCGCTCAGCGACCGGTGCCGCAGCAGCCTGATCCGCGGATGCGCCTTCGTGAAACCTCGCGGCGCAGTGGCGAGGGTCTGCCCCGTGATCAGCCACCCGTCGCGCTCGAGGCCCTCAATCATCGCCTGGAGCTGGCCGCCCGAGCGCTCGTCGTCAATCGCGGCGCGGAAGCGGGCCAGCGCCTCCGGCTCCGCGCGGTAGAAGCCGCCCCCGGCGAAGGCCTCCTCGGCGTTGACCTCGACGTAGAAACCGCAGGCCGGCGCCATCGCCACGTACGCGCCCTGGTGGGTCTTGTAGGGCGACTTGTCCTTGGCGAACCGCACATCCTTGTGGGGGCGGTACACCTTGGCCTCCCCGAACTCCTCGGCCAGCGCGGCCACCACCCGGGACAGCGGGCCGCGCACCTCGTTGTCGTAGCGCGCCTTGTTGGCGAGCCAGAAGTCACGGGTGTTGTCGAACTCGAGTTCGCGGTAGAACTCGGCGGCAGGGAGGGGGAACGTGTCCATGTCCCAGATTCTGCCCCCTGGCCGGCCGACGGTGCCCTCCGGCGGTTCGATCACGCGCCGATCTGCGGCCCTACGGCCCCCCGAGGGATAGGGGACCACGTCTCAGCCCCCGTTGGAACGCCCAAACGCGCAATAAGTGCGAATGAACGCCCATCCTGCGTCGTTAATGCGTGGTTTTGCGCGCACTCGCGGTAGTATTGGCACGTTCAACGGCGCTGGGGCAATCCCGGCGCCACTTTGTGTGGACAGGAGCAATGTGTCGGACGACGTGACCATGGATGAGGACCTCACCCCCCAAGCGCGGATGGAGGGACTCCAAGATTCAGCAGACATCACCGTCTCCGGATCTTACGACGCCGACCAGATCTCCGTCCTCGAAGGCCTTGAGGCGGTGCGCAAGCGCCCCGGCATGTACATCGGTTCCACCGGTGAACGCGGCCTGCACCACCTCGTCTACGAGATCGTCGACAACTCCGTCGATGAGGCCCTCGCCGGGTACTGCGATTCCATCGAGGTTGAACTCCTCGATGGCGGCGGCGTCCGCGTCAAGGACAACGGCCGTGGCATCCCGGTCAAGGAACACCCCGTGGAGAAGATCCCCACGGTCACCCTCGTGCTGACAGTCCTGCACGCAGGCGGCAAGTTCGGCGACGGCGGCTACAAGGTCTCCGGCGGCCTCCACGGCGTGGGTTCCTCCGTCGTGAACGCGCTGTCGGAGCGCATGATCGTCGACGTGCGCCGCGACGGGTACCGCTGGCACCAGGAGTTCGAGTACGGCACGCCCGTCACGGAGCTGGAGCGGATGGAGGCCACGGACGAGACCGGCACCACCATCGCGTTCTACCCCGGCCACGACATCTTCGAGACCACGTCCTACAACTACGAGACGTTGTCCACCCGGTTCCGCGAGATGGCTTTCCTGACGAAGGGGCTGCGCCTCTCCCTGCTCGACCTGCGCGCCGAGCGCCAGGTGGCAACGGGCGATGACGGCGAAGTCGACACCCCCTACGACGAGTTCCTCTACAACGACGGCCTCATCGACTACGTGAAGTACCTCTCGGGCAGCAAAGAGGCCATCCACCCCACCGTCATCGACGTCGAGGCCCACGCCCCCGAGGCTGGCATGGGCGTCGAGATCGCGATGCAGTGGAACACCTCCTACGCGAGCAGCGTCTACACCTTCGCCAACACCATCAACACGCATGAGGGCGGCACCCACGAAGAGGGCTTCCGCGCCGCGCTGACCGGCACGGTGAACCGCTGGGGCGAAACCTGGGGCCTCATCAAGAAGCGAGAGGACCGCGTCTCCGGCGACGACATCCGCGAGGGCCTCACCGCCATCCTGTCGATCAAGGTTTCGGAGCCGCAGTTCGAGGGCCAGACCAAGACCAAGCTGGGCAACACCGAGGCCCGCACCTTCGTCCAGCGCGTCCTCAACGACCGCCTGGGTGACTGGTTCGAGCGCAACCCCGCCGAGGGCAAGGACATCGTCCGCAAGTCGCAGGCGGCGGCCGCGGCCCGCATCGCGGCCCGCAAGGCGCGCGACATGGCCCGCTCCCGCAAGGGCCTGCTGGGTGGCTCCGGCCTGCCCGGCAAGCTCGTGGACTGCCAGTCGACGGACCCCTCCGAGTGCGAGCTGTTCATCGTGGAGGGCGACTCCGCAGGCGGTTCCGCCCGCGGTGGTCGTGACCCGCGCACGCAGGCGATCCTCCCCATCCGAGGCAAGATCCTCAACGTGGAGAAGGCCCGCATCGACCGCATCCTTGCCAACAAGGAGGTCGAGGCCATCATCAACGCCCTCGGCGCGGGCATGCAGGAGGACTTCGACCTCAACAAGCTGCGCTACCACAAGCTGATCCTGATGGCTGACGCCGACGTCGACGGTGCGCACATCCGCACGCTGCTGCTGACGCTGTTGTTCCGCTTCCTGCGCCCCATGATCGAGGCCGGGCACGTCTTCCTCGCGCAGCCGCCGCTGTTCCGCATCCGGTGGTCGAACTCGGCGCACGAACTGGCCTACAACGACACCGAGCGCGATGCGCTGCGCGACGCCGGGCTCGCCGAAGGCAAGAAGCTGCCGCAGGTCAACCCCATCCAGCGCTACAAGGGCCTGGGCGAGATGAACGCAGATGATCTGTGGGATACCACGATGGACCCGGAGAACCGGATCCTGCTGCAGGTCACGCTCGACGACGCCGCCATGGCGGATCAGATGTTCTCGATCCTCATGGGTGAAGACGTCGAGCAACGCCGCACGTTCATCCAGCGCAACGCCAAAGACGTGCGCTTCCTCGACATCTAGCCGTTCCCGGCCGGAGCCCCCACACTTTCACACTCCCCTCAAGCCCCGAAAGGTTCACTGACGCATGGCTGACGACGTCGACAAGGACGAACTCAAGGCACCCGCGCTGGGCCGCATCGATCCCATCGACCTGCAGGTCGAGATCCAGAACTCCTACCTCGACTACGCGATGAGCGTCATCGTCGGGCGTGCGCTGCCCGACGTGCGCGACGGGCTGAAGCCCGTCCACCGCCGCGTGCTCTACGCCATGTGGGACGGCGGCTACCGCCCTGACCGCGGGTGGAACAAGTGCTCCCGTGTCGTCGGTGAGGTGATGGGTCTGTACCAC
Source organism: Tessaracoccus sp. ZS01 (assembly GCF_022342445.1). Taxonomy (NCBI): domain Bacteria; kingdom Bacillati; phylum Actinomycetota; class Actinomycetes; order Propionibacteriales; family Propionibacteriaceae; genus Tessaracoccus; species Tessaracoccus sp. ZS01. Next base: position 3,437 of record NZ_PQFE01000009.1, read on the forward strand.
CCCCACGGTGACTCAGCGATCTACGACGCCCTCGTGCGTCTCGCACAGCCGTGGGCCATGCGCCTGCCGCTCGTGGCGGGTCAGGGCAACTTCGGCAGCCAGGGCAACGACAAAGCCGCAGCCATGCGGTACACCGAGACCAAGATGGCCAACCCCGCCGTCGAGATGGTGCGCGAGATCGAGCAGAATACCGTCGATTTCCGTGCGAACTACGACAACCGCGAGCTGGAGCCGACGGTGTTACCGGCCCGGTTCCCGAACCTGCTGGTCAACGGCTCCACGGGTATCGCGGTGGGCATGGCCACCAACATCCCCAGCCACAACCTGCGTGAGGTCAACGACGCGGTGCAGTGGGCGCTGGCCAACCCCGACGCGTCGCGCGAGGAACTGCTCGAAGCCGCCATCCAGCGCATCCAAGGGCCAGACTTCCCCGGCGGCGCACTGATCGTCGGGCGTTCGGGCATCGAAGAGGCATACCGCACCGGGCGCGGCTCGGTGACGATGCGCGCGGTCATCGGCATGGAGGAGGACCGCAACGGTCGCCAGCTCCTCGTCATCACGGAGCTGCCCTACATGGCCAACCCCGACACGCTGGCGCTGCGCATCGCAGACCTCGTCAACTCTGGCCGCCTGACGGGCATCGCCGACATCCGCGACGACACGTCGGCGCGCACCGGCCAGCGTCTGGTGATCGTGCTCAAGCGCGACGCACAGCCGCGTGTCGTGATGAACAACCTGTACAAGCACACGTCGCTGCAGGACACGTTCGGCTGCAACATGCTGGCCATCGTCGAGGAGGTGCCCCGCACCCTTCGCCTCGACCAGTTCATCTCGCTGTGGATCAAGCACCAGCTCGAGGTCATCCGGCGCCGCACGCAGTGGCAGTTGGATGAGGCCGAGCGCGCCGCCCACCTCGACCGCGGCCTGGTCAAGGCACTCAACATGCTCGACGAGGTCATCGCCCTCATCCGCGCCAGCGCCACCGCTGATGCGGCCAACCAGGGCCTGCAAGAGCTGCTCGACATCGACGAGGTGCAGGCGCGCTTCATCCTGGACACCCAGCTGCGCCGCCTGGCGTCGATGGAAATCCAGAAGATCGTCGACCGCTTGGCCGAGCTGGAGCGTCGGATTGCCGACCTGAAGGACATCCTTGGCGACGAGGCCCGGCAGCGTCGGATCATCGCAAGCGAGTTGCAGGAGATCGTCGACAAGTACGGCGACGAGCGCCGCACCCGGATCGTCGCGGCTGATGGGGATTTTTCCGATGAGGATTTCATCCCCAACGACGACGTCGTGGTCACCATCACGCACGGCGGCTACGCCAAGCGCACCCGCGCGGATCTGTACCGCGTGCAGAAGCGCGGCGGCAGGGGCGTGCGCGGTGCGTCGCTGCGTGCCGACGACGAGGTGGCGCATCTCTTCACCACCACCAACCACCAGTGGATCCTGTTCTTCACCAACTTCGGCCGCGTATATCGCAGCAAGGTCTGGCAGTTGCCGGAGGCTGGTCGGGACGCGAAGGGCGGCCATGTCGCCGGGCTGATGAGCTTTCTGCCCGACGAGCGGATCGCCCAGGTGTTGACCATCGACTCCTATGAGGATGCGCCCTACCTGCTGCTGGCCACGAAGAACGGCCTGGTCAAGAAGACGGACCTGAAGGCGTACGACTCGCCGCGCCAGGCCGGCGTCATCGCGATCAACTTCCGCGAGCAGGGCGACGAGTTGATCGGCGCGTCGCTGGTTTCCGAGTACGACGACGTCCTGCTGATCTCGCGCAAGGGCCAGGCCATCCGCTTCCGGGCAGACGACGAGCAGTTGCGTCCGATGGGGCGCGCCACGTCCGGTGTGACGGGCATGAAGTTCCGCTCGGGCGACGAGTTGCTGTCGATGGCTGTGCTCCGCGCCGATGAGGATCAGTCTGAACAGTACGTGTTCACGGTCACCGACGGTGGCTACGGCAAGCGCACCTCTGTCAGCGAGTACCGCGTCCAGGGCCGTGGCGGCCTCGGCATCAAGGCCATGAAGCTGAACGAGGACCGCGGCAAGCTCGTCGGTGGCCTGATCGTCGGCGAGCATGACGAGGTCATCGCGATCAAGGTCTCCGGCCAGGTCACCCGCTCGGCCGTCTCCGGCGTGCCGGCGAAGGGCCGCGACACCATGGGCGTGAAGTTCGTCGGTGTCCGCGGTGAGGACGAGGTCAGTGTGATCGCTCTGTACCCCGAAACTGAGGTCACCGAGGACCAGGTGGCTACCGAGGAGCCGGCAGACGGTACCGTAGGGGAAACCGTGGTCGAGGAGGCGACGGAAGTGAGCCCGGAGGAGACCGTCGATGAGTGATGCGCCGCGCTGGCCCGGGGCCGACGGACGCCCCGGTCTTGACTTCTCGCCCTACCGGTCGGACAAGCCGGCTGAGCCGGCGAAGTCGTCGCAGTCGGCTCCTGAGCCGGACACCCGCGCACAGCGCCCCGTCGGGCCGCCGGCGGAGCAGGGCAAGCCTGCCGACGACGGGAACCCTGCGTCGGTGGCGCCCCGGGTCGCCGAGCGCGCGGCCCGTGCCGCCCAGGAGTGGGCGTCGATGCCGGTGACGCCGGCGTTCGGTTCCGCGCCGACGGCCCGCACCGCACCGGTGCCGCCGCCCGGCGCCAAGCAGCCCCCCATGCAGGGCCGCCCCGGCGGCCCCGCACCCCTCGGTGCCCCGACGCGGGGTGGCGCCACCGTCGTGCCCCCGGGCCGTCGTAGCGCGAGTCAGGCCGAGGACGCGGATCCGCTGCCGCTGGCTGAGGTCGCCGAGCCGAAGGTTGAGAAGGGTGCGGCGCCGGTTCGCACCACGCGTCGCCCGCGCCGCACCCGCAAGGCTCGCCTGCGGCTGGCACGGATCGACCCGTGGTCCGTCATGAAGACGACGTTCCTGTTCGCGATCGCCTTCGGCATCATGCTCGTGGTGGCCACGTTCGTGATCTGGTCCGTGCTGGCAGGGGCCGGCACGCTGGAGTACGTCAACACGCTGCTCAACCAGCTGCTGGGCGACCAGGACACGGAGTTCGACGTGACCCAGATCCTGAGCGTGAACCGCATCCTCGGGTTCTCCTCGATCGTCGCGGCCATCAACGTGGTGATCATCACGGCGTTGGCCACTCTGTTCGCCTTCCTGTACAACTTGGCGGCCACCGTGATGGGCGGCCTCGAGGTCACCCTCGCCGAAGACTGATCCCTGGTCCCTGGAGGACCTTCAGCCGCAACCGGCCGTGAGCACTTGGAAAGCCTCACGGCCGGTTTTGCGTCGTTTTCTCGGCGTGTCGCGCCGTGACCCCATCCAATTGCTCGTCGCTGGCCTGAGTTTGCAGGGAGCGGAAGTCATCCGCTACAGTTGGTCGTCGGTAAGCGGGCCTATAGCTCAGGCGGTTAGAGCGCATCCCTGATAAGGATGAGGTCGCTGGTTCAAGTCCAGCTAGGCCCACCAATCAACCCCTAGGCGACTAGGGGTTTCGTAATTTTCACTGGAAGTTGTACCGGATTTGTACCGGATGCGTCGCGGGAATTGGTCCGCGCGCGAGCCTATGACAGCCGCGTAGGCGCTCGGGTTCGCAAGCCCAACCGCCGGCACCGAGTACGAGACCATCTCCCCGGCCTGTAGCGCACTACAGCTGGATCCCCCGCCTAGGCCTCGGGGCCCACCGACGATACCCACGACGCGATCGCGTCTAAGGCCTTCGGGCCATGACTGCCGAGCTGGGCCGCGCCGAAGCGAGCCAACCACAACGTGAAGACGCTGCTGCCCTGCCTGGTCCGAGCGCGTGAACTGGACGCGACGACAGCGCGAGATATGAACCTTCTCGCGCTGGAGGTGTCTCGATGGGGTTCCTAAAGTTATGAGCGACACACAGACAGCACCAGTCACGGGTGCCCACTCATCGACAGATGACCATCTCGCAGACGCGGGGGGCCAAGGGCGGCGTTCCCTCTTCGACCTTCTGTACTCGGTCCGGGTGGAGTGTCCTCTGTGCGGCAGGGCCCACGGGCTGCCCCTGTACAGGGATGACCTCGAGAGGCTCGCAAATGCGGCGGGCGACGGGGCGCTCGACAAGCGACTGAGGCTCTGTCGTTCGACAGGCCCCCTTGTGCGCTGCCCGGCGTGCCTCGTGCGCTAGGGAGGAGAGGCTCCTTCTGCATGAACGAGCCCTGGTCGGGATCCCTGGCGCCGGAGATCTTGACGGAATCTGCATTGAACGCTTACCCGGGGCAGAGGTCTCAGGCGCACTCTGGTCATGCTGTTTTGACAAATAATAAGGAGAAATCCAGTGATTCGCATTTCCCATCGGGGATGGCTTCGGCCAGCCGCCCTCACCGTTGCTGCCGCGGCGGCATTGGCGTTGAGCGCCTGCGGACAGGGCGGAGCCATCGAACCGAATCCAGCACCTGGGCAAACCATCCCCGAGATGGCCGTGGATGGCGCCACCACCGCCGCCGGGGCGTCACAGCAGGCGGTGGCTGTTGCGGGAACCGTGTGGGTCGCCAACGAGGAGGGGGACTCACTCAGCGCAGTGGACGCCGCTTCGAGCGAGGTCGTGACCACCGTGACAGGACTGGAGAGCCCACACAACGTCCAGGTGAGTCCCGACGGCAGCACCGTCTGGGCCGTCAGCGGGCACAACAACGCGTTGGTGGCGCTGGACGCCGCGACCTACGAAGTACGCGGCACCGCACCCACGGGCGCGAGCCCCGCGCACGTGATCCTCGCACCGGACGGCCAGACGGTCTACGTCACCAACGCCGGCGATGCCACCTTGAGCGTCTACGACGCCGGCTCCTTGGAGCTGCGGGCCACCGTCGAACTCAGTGAGGGTCCGCACGGGCTCCGCCCCAGCCCGGACGGCTCGACCGTGGTGGTCGCCAACACCACCGCTGGGGCCATTGACGTCGTCGACACCGCAACCAACAAGGTCAGAGCCACCATCCCCGTGGGTGACTCGCCGCCGCAGGTGGCGGTGAGTCCGGACGGCCGGTTCGCATACGTGACCCTCATCGGGTCCAGCTCGGTGGTGAAGGTCGACCTCGGGGAGCAGAAGGTCGTTGGATCGGTCCCGGTCCCTGCACCACCCGTCCAGCTGTACCTCACCGCAGACGGGACGCGGCTGCTGTCTGCGGACCAGGGCACCGATGACGCTCCCGGTAGCACCGTGACGGTGATCGATCCCGTGTCGATGACTGTCGAGACCACCGTGCCGGCAGGGTCGGGCCCCCATGGCGTGGTCATCGAGCCCACCGGGCAGCGAGCCTGGGTCACCAACCTCTACGACGACACGGTCTCAGTGATCGACCTCGCCGAGAACGCCACCGTGGCGTCCGTGGCGGTCGGCGACAAGCCCAACGGGATCAGCTACAGCCCGCTGCCGCCGGCGGCTGGTCCGGCTACCGTCGAGATCAGCGTGCCGGAGTATCCGAGTGGCGGTGGGACTGGCCACGACCAGCACTGACAGGCCGGTCATCGCATCGTCGGCGAGGGCATGAAGGAATTGCACTCCCCACGGGGTGCGGTTTCTTGGGTTGCGGCGGCATGGCCGGTCGGTGGAGTCACCTGTTGGGTGCTTCGAGCCCTTGGTAATAGGCCCAGCGTTCGTCGATGTCTCGCTGCATTTGGCTGAGGAGGTGCTCACTGCGCCCAGGATCACTTCGTTGGAGCCGTGCGAATCTGGTCTGGCTCAGGGCGAACTCACGCACGGGTCGCGTGGGTGGTTTGGAGTCGAGGGCAAAGTCGGCGGGCCGGTCGTCGGTGGCTGGTCGGGCCCGATAGAGGGGCCAGTGGCCGCTGCTGACTGCAGCTTTCTGGTGCTGCAGAGACTGGCTCATCTCGATGCCGTGTTCGACGCAGCTGGCGTAGGCGATGACGAGGGACACTCCTGGCCATCGTTGTGCCTCCTGCAAGGCTCGCACAGTCTGGATTTCGTTGGCACCCAGCGCCACTTGTGCAACGTAAACGTCCCGGTGGGTCATAGCAAAGCGGCCGAGGTCCTTCTTCTGGGTGCCCTTGCCGCCTGAGGCAAACTTGGCGACGGCGCCACGCGGGGTTGCTTTGGAGGCCTGCCCGCCGGTGTTCGAGTAGACCTCAGTGTCGAGCACGAGGATGTTGACGTTGCGTCCGGAGGCCAAGGCGTGGTCCAGTCCTCCAAATCCGATGTCGTGGGCCCAGCCGTCGCCTCCGATGATCCACACGGTGCGATCGACGAGCTCGTCGGCAAGTCTGTGTAGACGAGCCAAGTCGGAACCTTCGGCGGGGGCGAGGTCGTTGATCCGGGTCTTGAGGCGCGAGATGTTGCGCCGTAGCCGCGACAGGTCCTCAGCGTCGGAGTCGGCGTCGAGGATGCTGGTTGCGAGATCGGTTCCCAGGGCGTCGCTGTTCTGCGCCAGCAGCTTCCGGGCCTGCTGGTGCTGATGGTCGGCGGCCAGGCGGATCCCGAGCCCGAATTCGGCGTTGTCTTCGAACAGGGAATTCGCCCACGCGGGGCCGCGTCCGCAGGCATAGGTCGACCAGGGGGTGGTGGGCAGGTTTCCTCCGAAGATGGAGGAGCAGCCGGTGGCATTGGCGAGGATCAGCCGGTCGCCGGTCAGTTGGCTGAGAAGCTTGAGGTAGGGCGTCTCGCCGCATCCTGAGCAGGCACCGGAGAACGTGAACAGGGGTTCCAGCAGCTGGGAGCCTTTGACGGTGTCGGTCTTCAGTGCGGAGCGGGGTGGCTGGGGAAGTTGAGGCGGTCACCGAGGGGTTCCATCAGCAGTGCCTTGTGGGATGGGTTGATCTTGTCGGCTACCGGGCACGCTTCGACGCAGAGGCCGCAGGCGGTGCAGTCCAGGGGTGAGATCGCGAGGGTGAGGCGATGGCCGAGCAGTTCGCGTGAGGTGAATCTGGTGGACGGGAAGTGTTGGGGGAGTGGCTGTTCTCCGGCTGGGTCGAAGATGGCCATCCGGATGGCGGCGTGGGGGCACACGATGGTGCACTTCCCGCAGCCGGTGCACAGGTCGGCGTCCCACACCGGTGCCTCGCTGGCGAGGCCGCGCTTCTCCCACCTGGCGGTGTTGGTGGGGAACATCCCGTCAACCGGCAGGGCGCTGACGGGCAGCAGGTCGCCGTCGCCGTCAAGCATGGGACCCGTGACCTCGCGAACGAACCTCGGCGCGTGCCCCGGCAGCGGCGCCATCCGCCGCACCGCGCCCTCGACCTGGACGGGGATGGTCACCTGCTGCAGGCCGCCGAGGGCGGCCAGGATGGCGGCCACGTTGTGGGCGACGACATTGCTGCCCTTGGATCCGTAGGCCTGAAGTGCGGACGTGCACAGGATCTCCTCGACGTCTGCGTCGGGCAGCAGGTCGACCAGCCTGAAGAAGCATGTCTGCATGACGGTGTTGATGCGGCCGGCGAGGTGGTTCTCGCGGGCGATCCGGTAAGCGTCGACCACGTAGACGCTCAGGTCGCGATCGATGATGTCCTGCTGGACCTCCCGGGGCAGGTGGGACCAGACCTTGTCAGCCGGATGAGGCGAGTTCAGGAGGACGGTTGCGCCTCGTCGGGCGGTGTCGAGGACCCGTCGTCGGGTCAGCAACGGGAACTGGTGGACGGCAATGAAGTCGGCCCGGTCGATCAGATAGGTCGATCGGATCGGTTCCGGGCCGAAGCGCAGGTGCGAGACGGTGATCGAGCCCGCCTTCTTCGAGTCGTAGACGAAATACCCCTGCGTGTGCAGATCGGTGTGTTTCCCGACCATCTTCACCGCCGCCTTGTTCGCCCCGACCGTCCCGTCAGAGCCCAAGCCGTAGAACACGGCCTGCAACGGCGCCTTGGGAACCGTGAACGACGGGTCGGGCTGGACAGACAGACCGGTCACGTCGTCGACGATCCCGACGGTGACATGCCGCCGTGGCATGGCGCGTAGAAGTTCGTCGAAGAGGCCCTTGACCATGGTGGGGTCGAACTCCTTGCCCCCGAGGCCGTAGCGGCCGCCCGTGACCGAGACGTCGCCGCGACCCCCTTCGGCGAGCGCGGCGAGGACGTCGGTGTACAACGGGTCGCCGACCGCTCCAGGCTCTTTCGTGCGGTCCAGCACCATCACCTGTCGCGCCGTCGCGGGGAGCGCCTCCAGTAGCTGGGCGGCGGGGAAGGGCCGATACAGCCGGATGGTGCACACGCCGACCTTCTCCCCTCGGGCGACAAGCTCCTCCGCTGTTTCGGTGGCGGCGCCGACCCCCGAGCCCATGAGCACCAGGATCCGCTCCGCATCCGGTGCACCGGTGTAGTCCACGAGCCGGTATCGGCGACCCGTTCTGCCCGCCAGATCGTCGAAGAGCGCCTGAACGGTCTCCGGGACGGCGTCGTGAAAGCGGTTCGCGGCCTCGCGGGCCTGGAAGAACACGTCCGGGTTCTGCGCGGTGCCGCGGAGGGTGGGGGCGTCCGGGCTGAGCCCGCTGGCGCGGTGGGCAGACACGGCGCCCTCGTCGACGAGGCCGCGCACATCCTCCCTTGCCAGGAGGTTGATGCGGTCGATCTGGTGGGAGGTTCGGAAGCCGTCGAAGAAGTGGAGGAACGGGACACGGCTGATGAGGGTGGCGGCGTGGCTCACGGCGGCGAAGTCGTGTGCCTCCTGCGCCGATGACGCGCAGAGCATGGCCCAGCCGGTGCCGCGGGCTGCCATGACGTCGCTGTGGTCACCGAAGATCGACAGGGCGTGGGTGGCGAGGCTGCGGGCCGCGACGTGGATCACGGCGGGTGTCAGTTCACCGGCGATCTTGTACATGTTGGGCAGCATCAGCAGCAGGCCCTGACTAGCGGTGAAGCTGGTGGCCAGCGTCCCCTTGAGGATTGCCCCGTGCAGGGCGCCGGCGGCACCCGCCTCGGATTGCATCTGCACCACCTCCGGCACGGCGCCCCACAGATTGGTCCGTCCTGCGGCGGACCAGGTGTCGGCCAGCTCCCCCATCGTGGAGGCGGGCGTGATCGGGTAGATCGCGATCACGTCGGAGAGCAGGTGGGCGATCTGCGCGGCGGCTTCGTTTCCGTCGACGCACGCGGTCTGCGGGGCAGTCGTCATGATGTCCTCCTGGGGAGTGGCCTGTGGTTGAGATGGTCTCAGGTGTCGGTGCGGGTCCAGACGGCGCCCCTCACATGCGATGAGCCATCGGGAGGAGGAACAAGACGACGTTGACCACGCCAAGGAACGTCACCAGGGCAGCCATCGGCACGAACGTGCTGGTCCGGCGCTTCGCCGTCTGGTAACGACGACGGGTGATGCGCCACGCGGTGTACAGGGAACCGGCGATGCCCAACGCGAGCAGGGCGAACTGCAGGATCTGGATGGTGAGGTTGCTGGCCAACGCCGGCGACTCGGCGCCGTAGGTGATTCCGAACAGCGCCGCGACCGTGGTGATCACCGATCCGCCCTCGGCCAGGAGGTGGAACAGGTTGTGGGAGATGTGGCCGGCGACGTCGAGCGGGATCAGGGCGTAGCCGAACCGGGCGAAGTTCTGCATGGTGGTCTCGAGGTTGCGGCCCGCCGCCAGCCGTGACGCACCAATGAGCAGCCCGACCGGGAGGCTGACCGCGATGGCGAATGCGACGGTGAAGATCAGCGCGTAGTTGCTGATGCCGGTGGTGGCCTCCAGCCATCCCAGCGCCGTGTTCCACACCTCCAGCATGGTGACGTTCTGGACGATGACGATTCCCATGATGGCCATCGCGAGGAAGGACTCCTCCACCGAGGGCTTGTTGATGAACCACAGCTCGCTGGTGGGCTTGCGGAGCCGCACCTGGATCGCGTCATTGGGGCACGCCTTGATGCAGTTGGCGCACAGGTTGCAGTTGGCGTTGGTGTCCATCGTGCGGGGGAACGTGAACAGGGGGCAGCCAGCGACCTTGTCGTTGCCGTTGTAGCAGGCTGCGCGCGCCTTGCAGGTGCGGCAGATGGCTGAGTCGGCGCGAAGTTCGACCATGCCGGTGCGGGCGTAGTTGCCGGACAGGCCGCCCAGGAAGCATAGGTAGCGGCAGAACGTGCGTCGTTGGAACAGGGCGCCGGAGACGATCACGGCACTGGTGAGGAGCAGCAGCAGGACACCGGAGCCCCACGGTGATTCCACGATGCCCCACACATGATCTGCCCAGGTGATGAGCAGGAAGGAGGCGTCGATGATCCAGATGCCGTACTTCTTCAGGAAAGCGGGGACCGGCTGGTTCACGCCCACCAGCTTCTGGACCTGGTCCGAGAGCCATCCGAACGGGCACACCGCGCACCAGAACCTGCCGAGCAGGACGAACACGATCGGGATCAGCGGCCACCACAGCACCCACATCAACGCGGTGCCGGCGTTGTCGTGGGCAGAGTCGGGGCCCACCAGCAACTGGTACGCGACCAGGCCGAACACCATTGCTACAGGGACTTGGATGATGCCGGGGTACAGCCGGCTCCGCAGCATCCGCGCCACCCACGGGATGCTCATCAGGTTCCGACCCGCCGGCGGGGGAGTGAGGTCCGGCTTCTCGTCGAGATCGACGAAGACCGGACCCGGCCTGTCCCCGGGCTTCTCGCCGAGGCCTTCCAGATTCGGCACTGTGGGAGTGCTCATGCGGACTCCTTCGCGAACGTCTCGGTGTCGGTGGCAAGTGCCGAGAGTCGCGCGACCCGGCGGCGCTCGCGGTCGGGGGCCTTCCTGCGACGCAGTAGCGCGGCGTACACCAGCACGGCGCCGTTGAACACCATGAACCCACCCAGGACCGCAGCCCGAGGCCGCTCAGGAGCAGGCGCCTCACCGTGCTCGTCGGCGGCCCCGACGTGCTCCTCAGCTGCGGCCTCACCGTTGCCGCCCGCCCGCTCTGACGTCGCAGCGTCGTGGTCCTCGCGATGATCAGAGTGCTCGACATGCTCAGAGTCCAAGCCGGGGATGGATTCCGGTTGCGGTGTGGCAGTCACGGTCGCCGAGGGTATGGTGCCTTCGGCTACCGTCTCATGCCCATGCCCAACCGTGTGCTCGCCTGCCTCGCTGGAAGATTGGCTGCTGGTAGCCGGGGTTGCAGTGGGAGGTTCAGGCGCTTCGTTTGCCACCGCGAACGGTGCGAGACTGAACATCGCCCACACGATCACGGCGATGGCGGGTGCTGTGCTTAGGGTGCGTCTCATTAAGGAGTTCCTCCGGGTGGATGACCGCCCCATCTTGGCGAACCACCAGTACCCCAAATCGCCAAATTCCGGTTCTGAAGGGCATCTTGAGAAGACCTTGACCAACTCTGTACCTCTACTGCCTACAGAACCCGGGACTTGACCCCCGCGAAGTGTGGGATGGCGGGGCAATCCACCGGCAAGGGAAGAGCCCGTTGGACACAGCGCTGGAAGCTGACCAGTGACGCACGATCTGCGAGCCCTTCAGGACGAGCTATAGGCCACCGAGGAACTCCACAGTCTGGGGACTACCCTGCCGTCCCGCTGCGCAACCGGAAGGCGGCCAGTTCGTTCCCGTCGATCCCGTAGCAATGCTCAGGGGCCGGGTAGGAGCCGTCGCGCACCTCGTCGGCGAACGCGCGCAGACCGCCGACGGCCCGACTGTGCAGGTCCGCGTACCTCTTCACGAAGCGGGCCGAACCGCCGGTTCCCAGCCCCAGCAGGTCGTGGAACACCAGCACCTGGCCGTCGGTGGCCGGCCCGGCGCCGATGCCGATGACGACGATGTCGAGCATCTCCCTGATGTCGGCCGCCACCTCGGCGGGGATCGCCTCGAACACCACGGCGAAGCAGCCGACGTCCTGCAGCTTCCGGGCCTCATCGGCGACCCTCAAGGCACTGGCAGCGGTCCGCCCCTGTGCCTTGAACCCACCCAGAGCAGTGGCGGTCTGCGGGGTCAGCCCCACGTGGCCCATCACCGGGATCCCCGCGGCGACGATGGCGGCAGCGCGCGATGCGGGCATGGCGCCGCCCCCCTCGAGCTTCACCGCGTCGCTGCCCGCTTCCTTCATGAAGCGCAGGGCCGTGGCCACCGCCTGTTCGTCGCTGACCTCGTAGGAGCCGAACGGCAGGTCGGCCACCAGCAGAGGAGTGGTCAACCCGCGCCGCACCGCTGCGGTCAGCACAAGCATCTCGTCCACAGTCACCGCGGCAGTGTTCTCGTGACCGAGCACCGTCATGGCGCCGGAGTCGCCCACCAGCACGACGTCGACCCCGGCCTCCTCGGCCGCCAGGGCCCCCGGGTAGTCGTAGGCCGTGACCATGACGATGCGCTCACCATCGCGTTTCATGGCCGCCAACGACGGTGGGGTCACGCGGCGGCGGGCGGCGTCGTTCTGCGGCGGGCGGCTCGACATCCGTGCCTCACTGTTCTTCGGTCAGGAGGGTCGCGACCTCGGCGTCCACCGCGATCATCGCGTTGGTGCCGCGCTCCACATGCACGACGACGGGCTCGTGCTGCGCGATCTCCTCTCGGCTGTACTGGCCGTACGAGATGACGATGATCGTGTCGCCCCGGTGCACCAGCCTGGCGGCGGCGCCGTTGACCTTCATCTGGCCCGTGCCGCGTTCACCGGCGATCGTGTAGGTCTCGAAGCGGGCGCCGTTGTCCACGTTGACCACGCTGACCTGCTCGAACTCGAGGATGTCGGCGGCCTCCAGGAGGTCCGGGTCGATCGTGATGGAACCCACGTAGTGGAGATCGGCGTCCGTGACCGTGGCGCGGTGGATCTTGGACTTCAGCATGGTGCGCTGCATCAGGAGGGCTCCTCAGCGGTGGATCGGGGGGGCGATGGGCAGGTTGTCGATGAGCCGCACCCCGCCCACCTTGGCGGCGACGACGGCGAGGCTGGGGCGCTGCAGATCAGAGGCGGGGGAGAAAGTCTCGGGGTCGACCAGCGCGAGGTATTCGGGCTCCACGCCGCGCTTCCGCATCGCGGCGACCCCGGCGGCTTCGGCTGAACGGGTGTCCCCACCGTCGGCGACCTCGGCGGCGACAGCGTCCAGACCGGCCTTGAGGGCGAGGGCCCGCGGACGGTCCTCGACGGCGAGGCGGACGTTCCGGCTGGACATCGCCAGGCCGTCGGCTTCGCGCACGGTGGGCGCGGTCTTGATCCGCACCGGCAGGCCCAGGTCGGCCACCATGCGCCGCACGACGGCGACCTGCTGGGCATCCTTCTGCCCGAACCACGCCACATCCGGCGCCACGGCCAGCAGCAGCTTCGTCACGACGGTGGCCACGCCGTCGAAGTGCGAGGCCCCCCGGTGCGCGCCCTCGAGGGGCTCGCTGACGCCACGCACGTGGACGGTGGTGGCGAACCCGGCGGGGTACATCTCCGCGGCATCGGGGGCGAAGAGGATGTCGGCCCCCGCGCCGGCCGCGAGTTCCGCGTCGCGCCCCTCGTCGCGGGGGTAGGCGATGAGGTCGGCCGAGTCGTTGAACTGCGTCGGGTTCACGAACAGCGAGACCACCACCGTGTCGCAGGCCGCACGCGCCGCCGACACCAGCGAGAGGTGACCGGCGTGCAGGGCGCCCATCGTGGGGACGAAACCGACGCGCTGCCCGTCGCCGCGGGCCTCTTGCAGGGCGTCGCGGAGGTCCGCGACCGTACGGATGATCCTCATGCGGGGTCCTTCCGGTGGGCGAGTCGGTGGGTGGCGCTGACGAGGGCGTCGAACAGCTCAAGGTCCTCGGGTGCCCGCTCGGCGACGGCGGTGCGCTGCCTGGCGACCGTAACGGCGTCGCCGCGCGCGACGGGGCCGGTGAGCGCCGCCGGCGCGCCGTCGGTGGCCCAGTTCGCGACCGTGGCCCGCACCATCGGCAACAGGCGCTCCCGCGGCAGGCCGGCCGACGCGGCGAGGCGCTCGGCGAAGTCCTCCAGCGTGAGGAGGAAGTTGGAGGCGATGGAAGCCGCAGCGTGGTAGGCCGCCCGGTCGTCGTCGCGGACGCGGACGGGCACCATGCCCAGCGCGGTCGCGAGGCGTTCCGCGACCTCCAGAGCGCGGGCCGTGCCACCGTCGACGGCGGCCGTGGCGCCCGCGAAGTCTGCGCCCGCCCCGGGCACCGTCATCAGCGGGTGGAGGCCGAACGCTTCGTGCGGGTGCAGTAGGGCGAGTGTGGTTGCGCCCGAGCAGTGACCCACGCGGCGCCCTGATCGCGGCGTGATGGCGGAGGCGGCCGCAGCGATCTCGCGATCCGGCACGCACAGCAGCACGATGGGGGCCTGCGGATCCGCCCCGCGCCCCAGCGGCTCCCCGACCGTGCAACCTGCCGAGGCCAGCGCCTCCGACAGCGCCGAACCGAGCCGTCCCCTGCCGACGATGGCGACGGCGTCGCGCGGCAGGACGGCGTCCTTCATCGGCTGGTTCTCCTTCGATTCCCGGGCAGTGGTGACGACTGTAAGCCACTCGGCGCCCGGTGGAAAGCACCAGCTACTGATCCCTGCCCATTCTGAGATGCCGGTGGGACTGAGGGGTCGAGGTCGTCGGAGCCGGCCTGACCACTAGGACCGTGGGCCCGGGGGTGCCGTCGATTCACGGACCACCAGTGTGGTGGTCAACTCTATATGGCGTGCTTCAGGCTGTTTCCCGCAGTGAATGAGGTAAGCGGTCTCCACCGCCCGGCGTCCCATGTCAGCGAGAGGTTGACGTACCGCGGTCAACGCTGGTGTCGCCCACGACGCCAAGAGCGTGTCGTCGTAGCTGATCACGCTCAGGTCGCCGGGGATGTGGACGCCGGCGGTGTGCGCTGCCCGGAGGACGCCGACGGCCTGGGTGTCGCTGCCGGTCATGATGGCGGTGGGACGCACGACGGCGCTCAGCCACTCGCCGGCGACGGTGTTGGCCTCGGCAGCGTCGAAACGGACCCGTCGGATCCACTCATCCCGGACGGGGGAGCCGGCGTTGCGGCAGACGGAAAGGAACCCGTCGATTCGGGCCGAGGCGCTCAGTGAGCGGGCCGGTCCGGACATGACGGCGATGTCCCGGTGGCCCAGCTTCAGTAGATGTTCGGCTGCCGAGCGCCCTCCCAACCAGTTGGTCGCGCCCACCGAGATCATGTCCGGGTGGGCCGAATCCAGGGGGTCGATGACCACCATCGGCAGCCTCGCCTCCACCACGCTCGAGTAGGCGTTGCCGCGAACCCCAGCGGTGAGCACGACGGCACCGATCCGGTTGGCCGACAGGAGACGTTGCGTCAGCGCCGCGGCCGTTGGAGTGCCGTCGGGATCAGTGCTTCTGTGTGTGCGTTCGACGACCAGGTCCACCCCCAGTTCCTCCGCGGCCTCCGTGGCACCCCGAAGGACCTCCATTGCGTAGGTGCTCGTGATCACATCAGCCAGGAAGGCTATCGACGGGCGGCCGGACTCGGGTGCCTTCCTGCTGGTTTCGTACCGTAGCTCCGCAATGGCGCGCTCCACCCTCTCCCGTGTCGCAGTCGCAACGTCGGGCCTGCCATTGGCCACCTTGGAAGCGGTGGCAAGCGAGACCCGCGCGAGGGCCGCCACTTCCGCCAGGGTGGCCTTGGCGTCGGTGTGTGGGTGGGTCATGGGCATGCTCCTCGAAAGTTTCGACCAGTCTAGCCCCATGTCCCGAGCGTCTACGGCGCTCTCGGGATGGGATGAGATTTTCAGTCGCCGAAGTGTTGCACTCCGCGGATCCACGTTGTAAGCTGGCGAAAGTTTCGGATACCAGAAGAAACTTTAGAAGGAGAACTCAATGTTGAGGTCCAAGAAAATCCTCGCCGTCGTCGGCTCCCTGGCGTTGCTGGGGGCAGGTTGTTCCGGCGGAGCGCAGCCCGGTGGCACCGAAGACACCGCTGACGCGAGCGCGCCGGCAGGCAAGGGCGGGGTTGCCGCCAGTGCCTGGGCGGTCCAGAGCTCGCAGTCCGATTCGTTCATCGCAGCGGTGGACCGCTGGAATGCGGATCATCCGGAAGCGCAGATCGATCTTCAGGTGATGCCTGACAACGGCTACAAGGACAAGGTCCGCGTCGCGTTGGGCGCAGGCGAAGCCCCCACCCTCATCTACGGCTGGGGCGGCGGCGGCCTGCGTGACTACGTCGATCAGGGTCTGGTGGAGTCCCTGACAGAACTCACAGCCGACGAGTACCCGGAGATCATCGACCGCTACCTCCCTGCCGCCATGGGCGCGGCCAGTGTCGATGGTGACGTCTACGGTGTCCCCGTCAGCAACATGCAGCCTGTCGTCTTCCTCTACAACAAGGAAGTGATGGGCAAGCTCGGTGTCGAGCCCCCCGAGACGTGGAGCGAGCTCATGGAGTTCGTCGACGTCGCCAATGAGGCAGACATCGCCCCCTTCGCGCTGGCCGGCCAGAGCAAGTGGCCCCAACTTCCCTGGTTGGCCTACCTGATCGACCGTCAGGGTGGTCCGGAGGTGTTCCAGGCCATTGAGGCCAATGAGCCCGACGCGTGGAAGGACCCCGCGATCCTCGAGGCCGCCACCAAGATCCAGGACCTCGTCCAGGCAGAGGGCTTCGTCTCGGATTACGCAGCCATCTCCTACGAGAGCGGCGCGGCTGATGCGTTGGTCTACACCGGCAAGGCAGCCGCCATCCTGATGCTGAGCAACGCCTACTCCAACATCGGCAAGGCCGCGCCGGAGTTCGTCGAGTCCGGGAACCTCGGCTTCTTCACCTTCCCAGAGGTCGAAGGTGGCGCGGGTGATCCGGCCAACGTCACCGGTAACCCCGCCAACCTCTGGTCCGTCACCTCCGCGGCGTCGGAAGAGGAGAAGAAGGTGGCGCTCCAGTTCCTCGATGAGCAGGTCATGAACGACGAGTATGTCGACGAGATCATCGGTCGCTCCGGCGTCCCCGGCGTGAAGATCGTCGAGGAGAAGCTGGCCGACTCCGATGACGAGTTCTCCAAGTTCGTCTTCGACATCGTCGCAGAAGCTACCTACTTCCAACTCTCACTGGATCAGGCGCTCTCGCCGGAGCAGGGTCAGGCCCTCAACACCGCGCTCGACCAGCTCTTCCTGCTCCAGACCACGCCGGAAGAGTTCGTCGAAACGATGAACGCCACCATCCGGTCATGACGATGTCCGCCACTGTTTCGGAGCCGGGAGCCAGGGGGAGGGCCCGACGCGTCACGCGTTCGGGGCCGAGCCTCTGGCTCCTGGCCCCGGCCGCCGGCCTCTTCGTCCTGTTCGCCATCGTGCCACTGTTCGGAGCCGTCTGGCTTTCGCTGACCAAGTGGAACGGGCTGGGCACGCCCGCTTGGGCGGGCTTCTCCAACTGGGAGGCCATCTTCAAGGATCCGGTGACGTGGGGAACCGTCGGGCTCAGCTTCAAGGTCATGATCGGTTCCTGGCTCGTGCAGACCCCGCTCAGCCTGCTGCTCGGCGTCTGGGTGGCCAGGGAAGGCCGCAGCCGGGCCTTCGTGGCCGTGATCTACTTCCTGCCGCTGCTCCTGTCGTCGGCTGCCGTGGGTCTGACGTTCAAGAATCTCCTCGACCCCAACTTCGGGCTCACGGCGATGGATGGGCTCGGCCCCCTGTCCCACAATTGGCTGGGAGACCCGAACACGGTGCTGTGGGTGGTGATCTGGATCATCGGCTGGCACTTCATTCCGCTCCACACGCTCCTGTACCAGGCGGGGGTGCGGCAGATCCCGAAGGTGCTCTACGAAGCGGCGGCCACTGACGGGGCCAGCGGCCTGCGCCAGTTCTTCTCCATCACGCTGCCCCAGCTGAAGTACACCATCGTGACGTCATCAACCCTCATGTTGGTGGGCTCACTCACGTACTTCGACCTCATCTTCGTGCTCACCGCAGGCGGCCCTGGCTACGCGACGCGCATCCTGCCGCTCCACATGTACCTCACAGGCTTCCAGGCCGCAGACATGGGCAAGGCAAGCGCCATCGCGGCCCTCCTGGCCTTCATCGGTCTGGTGCTGTCCCTCACCCTCACCAAGGTTTCAGGTTTCACCAAGATGCAGAGCCAGCAGGCAGGAATGTGACCATGACTGCAACAACGCTTGAACAACCCGGTGCGACGACGAAGACCAGCCGACGCGGGTCCAGTCCCACAAGGAGGGGAACCCGGCGCTTCCTGCCTGGCCGCGTGCCTGGGTGGGTGGGCGCGGTGCTGTGGTTGGGCGTCGTCATCGTCCCCATCTACTGGGTCCTCATGACGAGCTTCCGCAGCCAGCAGAACTTCTTCGTCGACAAGCCTCTGGACCTTCCTTCGGATCCGTCGCTGGCCAACTACGGCCTGGTCTTCGAGATGGGGTTCGCCCGCTACTTCCTCAACTCGGCAGTGGTGACCGTCGGAGCCGTGGCCATCACGATCTTCGTCTCGCTGCTCGCCTCGTACACGATCGTGCGCAACAACACCCCGTTGTCGCGGCGCTCCCTCAACCTGTTCCTGCTGGGGCTGGCGATCCCCGTGCAGTCAGCCATCATCCCGATCTTCTACATGATCACCCGCATGCAGTTGTACGACACCCTGCTGGCGATCATCCTCCCGTCGGCCGCTTTCGCCATCCCCATCACCATCATCATCTTCACCAACTTCCTCCGCGACATCCCCTCGGAACTCTTCGAATCCATGCGGCTCGACGGAGCAAGCGAGATCAAGATGCTCTGGCGTCTGGTGCTGCCACTCAGCGTGCCGGCCATCAGCACGACCGCCATCTACAACGGGGTCAACGTGTGGAACAACTTCCTGTTCCCCCTCGTGCTCACCCAATCCCCGGAAACGCGGGTGCTGCCGCTCGCCCTGTGGACCTTCCAGGGGGAGCTGACCATCAACGTGCCCGCAATGATGGCAGCCATCGTCCTGTCCGCGCTGCCGCCCCTGACGCTCTATGTCGTCGGTCGACGACACCTCATCGCCGGCATGACCGCGGGCTTCGGCAAGTAACTCCACCACACCTCACCTAAGGAAACCCATGAGCACCCCCCAGCTTCCAACCTCGGCATCCTGGCCCATCGCCGCTGCCATGTTGCCGTTCCCCGATTCGCAGGAGGCGGACCCGGCCACGTGGCGCGCCCAACTTGATCAGGTGGCACGCGAAGGGTTCACGGAAGTCGACCTCACCGACAACTGGCTGCGCATCGGAGACCTCGAGGAGGACCGTCTCCAGCAACTGGCGGACGTCTTGGCCAGCGTGGGGCTGAACCCCATCGCCGTGTCCGCGATCCGCCGCAGCGTGATCGACCCGGAAGCCGGCGACGCCAACCTCGCATACTCGCACCGCGTGCTGGAGGCCGCCAAGGTGATCGGGTCCAAGGTGGTGTCCTTCGGCCTGCACCGCCCCCTGACCCCAGAGCAGCGCGAGGCGTTCTGGTTCTGGACGGCTCCGGGACCCGTGGACTCCACCGACGAGGAAACCTGGCAGCAGGCAGTCACCAGACTCCGGGAGCTGGGCTCGCACGCCGCGGAGCTCGGCCTGGAGATGTCGCTGGAGATGTACGAGGACACCCTTCTCGGCACCTCAGAGTCCGCCGTGCGGCTCGTGCAGGACATCGACCTGCCCAACGTGGGGCTCAACCCGGACCTGGGCAACCTCTACCGGCTGCACCGCCCGATCGAGGATTTCCTCACCGCCGTCGAGCGTTGCATGCCGCACGCCAACTACTGGCACGTGAAGAACTACTTCCGAAGCGAGGACGCGGCCGGCAACGTCGTCAGCCTCCCTGCCCCCATGGCCTACGGCAGCGCCAACTACCGGCGCGCGATCCAACTCGCCGTCGAAGCGGGCTTTGACGGCCCCTTCTGCGTCGAGCACTACGGAGGCGACGGGTTGTCTGTGTCCGCGGAGAACCGCGACTACATCCGCCGTATGCTGGCCGTCTCCCTGAAGGAGCCGATGTGAGCGACGTGATTGCTGTTCTGGGGCTGGGCGCGATGGGGCTGCCCATCGCGGCGCGACTGGCGGAGCGGTGGGAAGTGCGCGGGTTCGACGTCTCCGCCGAGCGACGCGAGCTGGCCGCCGCGGACGGAGTGCTGCCCGTCACCACCGTGCGCGCGGCCGTCGAAGGTGCCACGCAGGTGGTCGTCGCCGTGCGTGACGGAGCACAACTCGAAGCCGCCCTGTTCGGCGACGACGGTGCAGGCGACTCCCTCGCCCCCGGCGCAGCCGTCATCATCACCTCGACGGTGGGCTCGGCCGTCGTCAACGGCGTGGCCGCACGGCTCGAGGAGAGGGGCGTCGGCACCATCGATGCCCCGGTCTCGGGCGGCGCCGTGCGCGCACGGGCGGGTGACCTGCTCATCACTGTGGGTGGTCAGCCCGATGTGCTGAAGCGGTCTGACGAGGTGCTGGGCGCCATGGCGTCGACCCTCGTGGTGATGGGTGGAGTGGGCGACGGACAGAACATGAAGGCCGTCAATCAGCTGCTCTGCGGAATCCATACCGCCGCCGCCGCCGAGGCGCTGGCCATGGCCGACGCGATGGGGCTTGATCTCGACCGCTGTATAGAGATCCTCAACAAGGGTGCTGCGGCGTCGTTCATGCTGGCTGACCGCGGTCCCCGGATGGCGCAGCAGTTGAGGGGCGAGAAGCCTGAGCTGCGCTCCCGAGTCGACGTCATCGCCAAGGACATGGGGATCGTCGGCGACCTCACCCGCGGCCACCAACTCCCCACCGCGGTCGCGCAGGCGGCCGAGAACCTGTACCGCATGGCGAAGAAGGCCGGCCTCGACGGCGAGGACGATTCGGTCATCGCCGCCTTCCTGACCCACGGACCCACCCACTGACAAGGAGCTTGACCATGGATATCCACGTCTCGAAACACGGCACAGATGCCAACGACGGCACGGCCGATTCTCCCCTTGCCACCATCAACGCCGCGGCTGCCCGCGCACTGCCCGGCGACACCGTCGTGGTCCACGAGGGCGTCTACCGCGAATGGGTCAATCCGCCGCACGGCGGGCTGAGCAACAACCGTCGCATCACGTTCACCGCGGCTGCGGACGAGCATGTGGTGCTGACCGGTTCCGAGCAGATCACCGAGTGGGAACCGACAGGCGACGGCGTCTGGCGCACGGTCGTGGACAACGCCATCTTCCAGGGCTTCAACCCGTACGCAGAGATCATTGCGGGTGACTGGTTGCTGCGCCCCGCGCAGGACGATCCCGATCTGCACCTGGGCGAGGTGTATCTGAACGGCACCGCCCTGCTCGAGGTGGCCTCCATCGATGCCGTCGCGAAGCCTGGACCCCAGGAGACCATCGTCGATGACTGGACCGGCATTCCCCAGGCCGGTACCGAGGCGCCGAGTCGCATGGTCTGGCATGCCGAGGTCGCCGATGAACACACCACCATCCACGCCCACTTCGGTGACGCCGACCCCCGTAGCGAAACCGTCGAGATCAACGTGCGCCGCTCGGTCTTCTACCCCGAGGTCAACCACGTCGACTACATCACGGTGCGTGGCTTCGAGATCCGTCACGCGGCCACCCCCTGGGTGCCCCCGACGGCGGACCAGCCCGGCATGGTCGGCCCGAACTGGGCGAAGGGCTGGATCATCGAGGACAACGTCATGCACGACTCGAAGTGCTCCGCGATCTCCCTGGGCAAGGAGGGCACCACCGGGCACAACTTCGCCACTGTGCGAAGGGACAAGCCGGGCTATCAGTACCAGCTGGAATCGGTCTTCGTTGCCGAGGACTACGGCTGGAGCAAGGAGCGGATCGGCTCCCACGTGGTGCGTCGCAACACCATCTACGACTGTGGCCAGAACGGGGTCGTCGGGCACCTTGGTTGCGTGTTCTCCACCATCGAGGACAACCACATCTACAACATCGGCATCCGCAGGCAGTTCTACGGGCACGAGATCGGCGGCATCAAGCTCCACGCCCCGATCGACGTGCAGCTGACCGGCAACCACATTCACGACTGCTCGCTCGGCCTGTGGCTGGACTGGCAGACCCAGGGCACCCGCATCTCGGGCAACGTGTTCCATTCCAACAGCCGCGACTTCTTCGTCGAGGTCAGCCACGGTCCCTACATCGTGGACCACAACGTGTTCGCGTCCCCAGTCTCGCTGGAGAACTTCAGCCAGGGCGGCGCCTACGTCGGGAACCTGTTCCTCGGCAGCCTGCGGATCGAGCCGGTCCTCGACCGTGCGACGCCGTACCACCGTCCGCACAGCACGCGGGTCTCCGGCTACGCCGTGATCGTCGGGGGCGACGACCGCTTCATCGGCAACGTCTTCGGCGGCGACCCGCAGCGCGAGAACTACCGGACCGAGCTGCCGGAGGCCGCGAAGGTGGGCTATGGCACCGCGGTCTACGACGGGCACCCGGCCAGCTTCGAGGAGTACCTGGAGCGGACCGAGACCCGATCCGGTGACCACCGCCGCTTCACAGGTATCAAGCAGGCCGTCGTCGCTCGCGACAACGTCTACCTGGGGGCCGCGCGGTACTTCGAGGGCGAGTCGGACCCGGTGCGGATCGACGGCGGGCACATCGACCTCCGGGTTGGCGCCGACGGTGCGGTCACCGTCGTCTCAGACCTGCCGGCTGATGCGAGCCGGAACGAAGTGGTCCGGAGCTCCGAGTTGGGTCGCGTCCGTTTCGTCGATGCCGACTTCGAGGCACCCGATGGTTCCGAGCTTGTGCTCGCGCCCGACGCGGTGAGCGCCGTCTCGTCGTTGCCAGCTCGTCACCACACCACCGTTGTCTGGCCCCGGAAGGAGTCACAGTCATGACCACCATCTACAACGACCCCGCGGAATTCACTGACGAGGCCGTGGCAGGATTCGTCGACCTCTATGCCGATCGTGTGCGCGCCGTCACGGGCGGCGTCGTGCGCGCCCAGCGGCCTGCCAAGCCCAAGGTTGCAGTTCTGGTGGGTGGCGGTTCAGGACATTACCCCGCCTTCGCCGGCGTGGTCGGCCCCGGTTTCGCCGATGGTTCGATCATCGGCAACCTCTTCACCTCGCCGTCGGCCTCGCACGCCTACTCGGTGGGTCGCGCCGCACACTCGGGCGCCGGCGTCATCTACACCTACGGCAACTATGCAGGCGACGTGATGAACTTCACCACTGCAGGGGAGCGCCTCCAGGCGGAAGGCATCGACGCGCGGCACGTCATCGTCACCGACGACGTGGCCAGCGCCGGTGCCCACGAGAAGGACAAGCGCCGCGGTATCGCGGGCGATTTCGTGGTGTTCAAGGTGATGGGTGCTGCCGCGGAGCGCGGCCACGACATCGACGAGGTCGAGCGCCTCGGCAACCACGCCAACGAGCTGACCTTCACCGTCGGGCTCGCGTTCTCCGGCTGCACCTTCCCGGGAGCGGATCATCCGCACTTCACCGTCCCCGAGGGAAAGATGGGTTTCGGGCTGGGCATCCACGGCGAGCCGGGGCTCAGGGACGTGGACTGGCTGCCGGCCAACGAGTTGGCGGACCTGATGGTCGACCGGCTGCTCGAGGAACGGCCCGACGGCGCGTCGGGCCGCGTGGCCCCCATCCTCAACGGTCTGGGCTCCACGAAATACGAGGAGTTGTTCCTCCTCTGGGGCATCGTGGCGGCGCGGCTGCGCGACCACGGGCTCGAACTGGTGGCCCCCGAGGTGGGCGAGCTGGTCACGAGCCTCGACATGGGCGGTGTGTCCCTGACCCTGTGCTGGCTCGACGACGAGCTCGAGGAGCTCTGGCTGGATCCGGCTGACACCCCGGCGTGGAAGCGCGGCAGCCTCGCGCCTGAGGGGTGGGCCACGGGCGATGCGCCAACGGCCGAGCAGGCAGACGCGGTGGAGGTGCCGGTGGTGGGCTCCGACGCTTCCCGCGCGGTGGCCGAGACCGCCGTCGCCGCTCTCGAGCGCATGAAGCGCGCGCTCCACGACGCCGAGGACGAACTGGCCCGCATCGACGCCGTAGCCGGTGACGGCGACCACGGCCGCGGCATGGTGCGGGGGATCGACTTCGCCACCGACGCAGCCCACGCGGCACTGGCCGACGGATGGGGCGCCGCGGGCGTCCTCGCCGCGGCGGGCGACGCTTGGGCGGACAACGCCGGCGGCACATCGGGCGTGCTGTGGGGTGCCGCGCTGCGGGCCCTCGGCGCGGCGCTCGGCAATGAGGAAGCAGTGGATGCGAGCAGGCTCGCGGACTCCGTCGAGGCCTACGTCGGGGCCATGACAGCCCTGGGCAAGGCCGACGTGGGGGACAAGACCATCATCGACGCAGCCGTCCCCTTCCGCGACTCGCTGGCCGCAGCCGCCGAACAAGGCAGGAACGTGGCCGACGCCTGGGCGGAGGCCACAGCGGTGGCACAGGAGGCCGCCGACGCGACCGTCTCACTGAGCCCCCGGAAGGGCAGGGCAAGGCCGCTCGCCGAGCGCAGCGTCGGCCATCCGGATCCGGGCGCTGTCTCGTTCGCGCTATGCGTTCGGGCTGTCTCGGATGCGCTCAGGAAAGAGGAGTGACATGGGATACAGGATTGTGCTGGCAGCAGACCAGGCCGGGGTGGGCTACAAGGACGCCATCGCGGCCCTGTTGGCCTCAGATGACCGCGTCGATCAAGTGATCGACGTCGGCGTGAACGCCGACACGGACCCGACCGCGTACCCGCACCTCGCGGTCGAGGGCGCACGCCGAATTGCGGCAGGAGAGGCCGACCGCGGCATCTTCGTGTGCGGGACTGGAATGGGCGTCGCGATCGCCGCCAACAAGGTGCCGGGAATCAGAGCCAGTACGGCGCACGACCCCTACTCAGTCGAGCGCCTGGTGAAGTCAAACAACGGGCAGGTGCTGTGCCTCGGCGAACGGGTCATTGGACGCGAGCTCGCCCTCAAGTTGGTGTCGGAGTTCCTGGCTCACAGTTTTGATCCGGAGTCTCCGTCGAATGCGAAGGTGCAAGCCATCGATTCATACGAGCACCCGTAGTTCTCCGTCAGCCGGAAACAGAGGGCCACCCGCGGTAACGCAGGGGGCCCTCTGGTGTTCCTCAGTAACAGGGCAGTTCAGCTGAGCCGGGTTCATCCCATGGGACTGACCAAGCTCTCTGCATGGAGCAGCGGCCGGGAGAAGGGGATGTCCCGGCCGCTGCTGATTCGGTTGTAGAGCCTCAACCGGGATTACTTACTCGCCGATCTCGTTCTCGAGGTCGGTCTGTGCCTGGTCGAGGGCTTCCTGGACAGGCGTGTCGTTCTCGTACACCTCGTTGAGCGTGACCGTGCGGAACCAGTTGTCCACTGCGGGCAGGTTCGGGTTGGCGAAGGAGTTGAAGTGACCGATGCCGTCCTTGACGGAGTTCAGCACGTCGAACAGGTTCGTGGTGAAGTACTTGTTGAACTTGTTCTCCGGGTTGTGGGTCACGGCGTCGTCTTCCCAGACCGACATGTTCACGGGATCGAAGCCGAGGACTTCCCAGACCGCGACGTTGGCGGGGAGGGACAGCTTGGCGAAGGCGTTGAACTCGGTGGCCAGTTCGAGGTTCTCCGACTTGGCGGACACGGCGGTACCCGTGCCACCGCCACCGATGGTGAGCGTCTCGGAACCCTCGATCTGAGGTGCCGGTGCGATGGCGATCTTGCCGGCGAGGTCAGGCATGTAGTCGACGAACCTGGAGGTGTACCAGGCGGGGTAGACGATGGCCGCGTAGTCGCCGTTGTTGATGGCGCCGTAGGCCTCCTCAGCGTCCGGGCTGCCACCCGCGATCGGGCTGAGCGCCCCGGACTTCTCCATGTCGGCCATCAACTCGAGCGCCTTGACGGCCTCGGGGTTGTTCACGGACACCTTGCCCATGCCGTCGTCCTCGAACACCTGACCACCCATCTGGGCGGTCACGAGCGGTTCGACGAACCACACGCCGGTGTTGGCGGTGCCGAAGGCCTTGTCGGTGGCCTCGTGGTACTTGACGCCGGCTTCCTTGAAGTCGTCCCAGGTCTTGATCGTCGTGTAGTCGATGCCCTGGGCTTCCAGGAGCTCCTGGTTGTAGAACGCGACGAAGGCGCCGACGTGGGTCGGGTATCCGTAGATCTTTCCGTCGCGGCTGTAGAGATCGAGACGGGCCTGGACGATGTCGTCGATGTAGGGTTCCGCCGCGGCGGAAAGGTCAGCCAACGGAGGGTTGTCGCCCTTCACGAAGTTCGAGAACTTGTTGACCTCGATGTCGACCAGGTCAGGCATGCCCTGGCCGGCGTTGGCCGCCAGCAGCAGCTTGTCGTGCATGTCCTGGTACGGATAGACCGTGATGTCGAGGTCGATCGCCTTGTCAGGGTTCTCCTCGTTCCACTGGATGGCCATCTCGTCGTAGACGGCGGCGTGAAGTTCGGCGAACACCCACATGCTGAGCTTGGTTGCGCCTTCAGGTGCGGGCGCGCCGCTGACGACCTCGCCCGAGGCCGACGGTTCCGACGAAGTGCCGTCACCCCCGCCGCCACAGGCGGCCAATGCCACCACCGATAGACTGACTGCAGCGAGTGTCGCTGCAAATTTGCGGATTCTCATGTGTCCACTCCTTTGTGTTGTTCCTACTAATTGCGGGGATGTCTCTCTGTTAGCCCTTGATCGAACCTGCCGTCATTCCTTCGATGAAGAATCGCTGGAATGCCAGGAACAGCAGGAGGATCGGGATCAGGGAGAAGAACGCTCCGATGATGAGCAGTTCATAGTTGTTGCCATACGGGGTCAACAGCGTGTTGAGGCCGATCGGCAGGGTGAACTTCTCGGCGGAGCGCAGGACCAGCAGTGGCCACAGGAAGTTGTTCCAGATCATCATGCCGTTGAGGATTCCCATGGCCGCGAATGCCGGCTTGGAGATGGGGACGATGATTCTGAAGAACATTCCGAACTCGGAGACGCCGTCGACGCGGCCGGCCTCCAGCAGTTCGCGGGGAATGCCGATGAAGTACTGACGGAAGAAGAAGATGGTGACGGCCTGCGCCAGGAACGGCAGCACGACGATCCAGTACTGGTCCGCGGCGTTGAAGTTGTTCACCTGGACGTAGAGGGGGAGCATCAGCATCTCGAACGGGATGGTCATCATGACCAGGACGAGGATGAAGCCGACGTTCTTGCCAGGGAAGTCGTACATTGCGAAGCCGTAGGCGACGAAGGAACTCACGAGGAGGGTCCCTGCGACCTGCACCACAGTGAGGATCAGGCTGTTCCAGAACCACCGGAAGTACAGCCCCGAATCGGTGAAGAGCATTTCGTAGTTGTCGAAGCTGAGGTCCGCCGGATCGACGAGGAAGGAGATGCCATTGCGGATGATCTCCCCGCCGTCCTGGAAGGTGCCGATGACGATGGCGGCCAGGGGGATGAGCGAGATCAGAGCGATCACCAGGAGGAAGGTGCCCTGGAGGATCGCAGCGGCCCGACGGCGGGGCTGTTGCCTCGGCTCCTCGCCCAGGGCTTCAGCCATCCGGGTCGAATCAGTGGCTGTGGTCATCTCAGGCCTCCTTCTTGAAGGTGCCGGTTGCGGTCAGTTGCGTCAGGTTGATGACGAGCACCAGCGCCAGGAGCACCACGCCCACCGCGGAGGCGAAGCCCAGGTCGTTCTCCTGGATGCCCTTGCGGTAGAGGTACCCGACGATGGTGAGGCCCTGGTTGTTCGGCGAGCTGTTGCCCGCGTACAGCATGAAGCTCTCGAGGAACATCGCGAGGCCGCCGTAGACGCTGATCGTCGTGACGTACACGATGGTGGGCTTCAGGCCCGGAAGGGTCACGAAGAAGAACTTCTGGATGGCGTTGGCGCCGTCGATGGAGGCCGCTTCCAGATGTTCTTCGGGAATGGCCTGCAGGCCGGCGAGGAAGTACATGGTGTTGACGCCGGTCCAGCGCCACAGCGCCAACAGCAGGAGGGCCGACAGACCGGTCAGGTCGTTGCGCAGCCACCGGACGGGCCCGAAACCGAGGAAGTCCGCGACCTGGTTCATCATGCCGGTGTCGCTCTCGGAGAACATGAGACGGAAGATGATGCCCGCAACGACGACCGACGTGAGCGCGGGCACGAAGAGCGACGCCTTGAAGAAGTTCTTCAACTTCTTGCTGCCGAGCTTCCTGTTGATGACCACCGCGAGCAGCATGGGGATGGGGATGAGCAGCACGAGGGTCAGCACCATGTAGCGGAGGCTGTTGAACAGCGCCTTCCAGAAGATCTGGTCTCGCCACAGCCGCTGGTAGTTGCGGGCGCCGATGAACTCGGCCTGGCCGTACACCACTTCCTGGAAGCTCATGATCACCGACTGGATGACAGGGATGAGCCAGAAGACCGCCACCGTGAGCAGGAAGGGCAGGATGAACAGGTATGGAGCCAGGCGCTTGGAATAGAGGAGCTTGGTCATTCTCAGTGGTCCTCCTTGATCGTGACCATCGGCCCTTCGGCTCTAATGGCCTTGCCTTAGGGCCGCCGGCGCGTGACACCACTGTCCACGTGACCCCGTTTGTTTTGAGTAACAACTAACTGGGTAGAGGCTAATGGCCGCGGGTGTGACCGGTCAACGTTTCCCGCGAAGCGTTCCGTGATTGTTATGAAAACGTCAGTGGGCCCGAGGGGGAATCCCCTCGGGCCCACTAGGCGGCTCACTTGGTGGTGAGAGTGATCATCGTCCAGGAAATCGGCGGCAGAGTGACGGTGAGCGTCGTGCCGTCCAGGCGCGCGGATTCGTTCGGCAGGACCCCGACGCTCGAGTCGTCTTCGGCGCTGGCCTTCCAGTTGTGATCCTCGTGGTGCAGGGTCACGGCCTCCTTGATGGTGCAGCCTGAGGGGATCTCGATCTCTGCCGGCACCGATTCGGTGGTGTGTCGGTTGACGACGAAGATGGCCGCGTTGTCGTCGGCCCAGGTGGCGACAGCGTCGACAGCCTGGACGGCACCGAACTGTTCGCTCTCGATGGTGGGGCCGTCGATGATCACGCGCAGGACATCACCCTTGGCGTTGGCCGAGGTCAGGGCGAAGGGGTGGAAGGTGGTCTGCTTCCAGACCGGTCCTCCCGGCTCCGCCATGATCGGGGCGATGACGTTGACCAGCTGCGCCTGGTTGGCGGACCAGACGCGGTCCGTGTGACGCAGGAGCGAGATCAGCAGGTTGCCCACCACCACGGCGTCCGCCACGGAGTAGTTGTCCTCCAGGAGCCGCGGCGCTACGGGCCAGTCGTCTCCCGACGGCGGCTTCGACGGATCCCTGTCGAGGTACCAGACGTTCCACTCGTCGAAGGAGATGCCGATCTTCTTGTCGGTCTTCTTTGCCGTGGCGACCGAATCGATGGTGGCGCCCACCTGGTTGATGAAGCGGTCCATGTCCTCGGCGCTCACCAGGAACTCCTGGAGACCGGAGTCCTTTTCCCAGTAGTAGGCGTGGGCGGAGATCATGTCCACCTGGTCGTACGCCTCGGTGAGGACTGTGCGTTCCCATTCGCCGAACGTGGGCATGCTGCGGCTCGAGGACCCGCAGGCCACCAGCTCCAGGTCCGGGTCGATCATGCGCATGGCGCGGGCGGCCTCTGCGGCGATGCGGCCGTACTCGTGAGCCGTCTTGTGGCCCATCTGCCAGGGGCCGTCCATCTCGTTGCCGAGGCACCACATCTTGACCCGGTACGGATCCTCGGCGCCGTTGGCCTTGCGCTGTTCAGCCCAGTCAGAGCCGCCCGGCACGTTGCAGTATTCGAGGACGTCCATCGCCTCGAGGACGCCACGGGTGCCCAGGTTGATCGCCATCATGGGCTCGACGTCGGCCTTCTTCGCCCAGGACATGAACTCGTCGGTTCCCACCTCGTTGGGTTCGAGGCTGTGCCACGCGAGGTCCAACCTCTTGGGGCGCTGCTCAACGGGGCCGATGCCGTCCTCCCAGCGGTATCCCGAGACGAAGTTCCCACCGGGGTAACGGACGGTGGACACGCCCATTTCGCGCACGAGCTCCAGCACGTCGCCGCGGAAACCCTCGTCATCCGCCGTCGAGTGACCCGGCTCGTAGATTCCGGTGTAGACGCAGCGCCCGAGGTGCTCGACGAAGGACCCGAAGGTGCGCCGGCGCACCGGTCCCACTGTGAACGCGGGATCGATCTTCAACTTGGCTTTCATGACCCTCCATGGGACTCGACTTTTGTTGTGTGGATATACAAAGACTGCCATATCTACGGTGCTGCTGAGCGAGTCAGGAGTTTCGAGGACGATGAAAACACGTCAGGCGTCGCTGGACGGACCTGTGAGCGGCAACCGGCCCCAGTGGCATCAAAGCCAGTTGCTCGGGAAACGGGCCGGTGCTAACGTCAAAGAAAGTTAGGTGAGCGCAAGAAAGTCTCCTTTTCCCTTTCCTGGCAGCTCACGGCAAGCAGGCAAAGGAGCCGGATGCCGTCCCAACCGCAAAAGCGTGGTGCCCCAACCCACGACGCCCAGCCCGCTTTCGGCCTGCCCATCGCGCCCAGCAGGGGCCATTGGCGGCCGCTGGGGATCCGCGACGTCGACATCACGGGCGGATTCTGGGCTGACCGGCAGTCGCTGAATGCCTCCACGCTGATCGCCCACGCCCATGACTGGATGGAGAAGGTGGGGTGGATCGCGAACTTCACCTGGGCGGTCGAGGGCACCCTGCCCGAGAAGCGCCGGGGCCGGGAGTTCTCGGATTCCGACGTCTACAAGCTGATGGAGGCCATGGCGTGGGAACACGGCCGCACCGGTTCGGCCGAGATGAATGACCGCTTCGAGTCCCTCGCCCAGCGGATTCTCCCCGCCCAGGAGGAGGACGGCTACCTCAACACGAAGTTCGGGCGGCCAGGGCAGGAGCCGCGGTACAGCGACTTCGAATGGGGGCACGAGCTCTACTGCTTCGGGCACCTCATTCAGGCCGCCGTCGCCCGGGCGAGGACGTTCGGCCGGGACGGCTTCGTCGAGATGGCCATCCGCGCGGCAGACCACGTCTGCCGGGAGTTCGGCGAAGAGGGCAGGGACGCCATCCCCGGGCACCCCGAGATCGAGGTCGCGCTGGTGGAGCTGGGCCGGCTGCTGGGTGACGATAGGTACGTGCGGCAGGCGGCGCTCTTCGTCGAGCGACGCGGGCACGGTCGCCTGGCCGACATCGAGCTGGGGCGCAGCTACTACCAGGACGACGTGCCGGTGCGCGCGGCCACCGTCGCCAGGGGGCACGCCGTGCGGGCGATGTACCTCGCCGCAGGCGCGGTGGACGCCGCCGTCGAACTCGACGACGTGGAACTCCTCGAGGCCGTCAAGCTGCAGGTGGTCAACACCGTCGCCCGGCGCACCTATGTCACCGGTGGCATGGGTTCCCGCCACACGGGCGAGGCGTTCGGGGAGGACTTCGAGCTGCCGCCGGACCGGTCCTACTCCGAGACCTGCGCGGGCGTCGCGGCGATGATGGTCAGCCAACGGCTGCTGTTGGCCACGGGTGAAGCCCGGTTCGCCGACCTGATCGAGCGCATCCTCTACAACATCCTCGCCACCTCCACGGCCGAGGACGGGCACAGCTACTTCTACGCCAACACGCTCTACCGACGCTCGCCCGGGTCGCCGCCGGAGATGGACGTCCCCAGCCCCCGGGCCGATTCGTCCCTCCGCGCGCCCTGGTACGACGTGTCCTGCTGTCCCACCAATGTCTCACGCACGCTCGCCTCGCTCGGTTCGATGGTGGCCACGACGGACGACGGTGGGGTCCAGATCCACCAGTACCTGCCGGCCCAGATCCGGGCCGTCGTCGACGGCGAACCGGCCGAGCTCGAGATGTCGACTCGCTATCCGGAGGACGGCGTCGTCCGGGTGGCCGTCCGCCGGGCTCCGAGCTCAGGGCTGCGGGTCGAGTTGCGGGTTCCCGAGTGGGCCGGCGAGGCGTCCCTGGACGCCGGCTCCGGTCCTCGGTCCGTCGGGCCCGGCTACGCGGTGGTCGAAGCGGTGCGGCCGGGCGACGAGATCGTCCTCACCCTGCCGATGCAGGCGAGGTGGATCTTCCCGGATCCGCGGATCGACACGATCACCCACCAGGTGGCCGTCGCCAAGGGCCCCAGGATCTTCGCGCTCGAATCCACGGACCTCGGCGCCGAGGTGGCCCGGGCCCAGGTGGATGTCAGCGCCGGGATCGTCGACGGGGCGGAACCGTCCGTCACCATCCGGCTCACCGAACCGGCCCACGCGGAGTGGCCCTACGGGGAGGCGCCCCCGGAGGATGCCGGGGAGCTGCGGCAGACCGTGCTGATCCCCTATCACCGGTGGGGCAACCGGGGACCCGCCACAATGAGGGTCTGGCTGCCCCGGGCTGAGTAGCGCCGCCGTGTTCGGGACAGCCGAGTCGGCCCGAAACGACGTATCCCCACCGCGGTTGCGGTGGGGATACGTGTATCTGGGCCGACCAGGCCGGAGATTGGTTACCGGATGGCGGGGGAGCCGAACAACACGATGTTGTTGAACACCCACGCGTTCTCCTGGCTGAACCGATAGCCACCGGAGGCCCGCGGTGTGGCGGTGTAGACCGTCACAAGGGCGTACGAGCGGCAGCCGTTGCGGCCGGTGCTCGGGGTGTCACACTCGGTCCTCCAACGTCGTCCGTCCGTGGCCGTCCAACTGCCCGTGTTCGCCAGCGGGTTGGTGGCCCAGGCCTCGCGGGTCATGAACGGCAGGTACGTCAGGTTGTTGAACGCCCAGCCGTTGGTCCGGATGAACGCGCCGTCCTTCATCACCACCACGGTGGCCCAGATGTCCGTGCGGCAACGCTCGGTCTGCGAGTAGACCTCGCAGGTGGTGTTCCATTCGCGCCCGTTGAGCTTGTGCAGGCCCGGCATCGTGTACGGGGCCGTGCGCTGGAACTTCGCGGGGGCGGCGACGGTGGCCGTCGTCACCCGGACGACCCCCGAGGTGGAGCCGATGAACGACGATGAACTCGGCGTGAACACAGCGCTGAAGCTGTAGGTCGTGCCGGGGTTCAGGCCCGTCGCGTTGAATGTCGCGATGCCGTGCTCCACCTTCACCGGTGCACCGATGGTGGTGTTACCGCGTCGGAACTGGACGGTGCCCACGGCATCGTCAGGCAGCACCGTGGCGGTCAACAGCACCGAGTTCTGCGTCGGTGTGCTGGCGACCAGTGTGGTCGTCGTCTCCCGGGCACGCGAGTCCACGTAGGTGTGGGTCCACGAGGTGGTGACACCGTCGGTGATGACGTAGCCGGGGAGGGCCTCGGCGGTGATGGTGACCTCGCCGGCGGTCCGGTTATGAGTGCCGGCCGCCGTCACGACGCCGTTGACCAGGAAGCGGACTCCGGTGACGTTCGGGATCGTCAGGGTGCCGCCGTTGCTCCCCGCGACATCTGCGAAGGTCGGCGCAGTGACCTGGGTGACCACGATCGGTGCCGGGGCCTCCGTGGTGACCTGGACCTGGTTTGAGGTGGAGGTCGTGAAGAGTGCCGGGTTGGTGGGTGTGAACACGGCGGTGAAGGTGTAGTCGGTTTCCGGGTTGAGTCCGGTGGCCGTATAAGTGGCGACTCCATCAACCACGGTGACCGCGCTGCCGATGTTGGTGGTGCGGTTCTTGAACTGGACGGTGCCGATGGCACCGGTGGGTGCGACGGTGGCGGTGAGGGCGACGCTGTTGTGGGTCGGGGTGCCGACCGCCAGGGTCGTCGTGGTGGTGACCGCGGGTGCGGCCGTGGTGGTGACCTGGACCTGGTTGGAGGTCGAGGCGGTGAAGAGTGCCGGGTTGGTGGGTGTGAACACGGCGGTGAAGGTGTAGCCGGTGCTGGGGGTGAGTCCGGTGGCCAGGTAGCTGGCGGTGCCGCCGACGACGGTCACGGGTGTGCCGATGTTGGTGGTGCCGTTCTTGAACTGGACGGTGCCGATGGCACCGGTGGGTGCGACGGTGGCGGTGAGGGCGACGCTGTTGTGGGTCGGGGTGCCGGCCGTCAGGGTCGTCGTGGTGGTGACCGCGGGTGCGGCCGTGGTGGTGACCTGGACCTGGTTGGAGGTGGAGGCGGTGAAGAGTGCCGGGTTGGTGGGTGTGAACACGGCGGTGAAGGTGTAGCCGGTGCTCGGGGTGAGTCCGGTGGCCAGGTAGCGGGCCGTGCCGCTGGTGACCGGGACGGGTGTGCCGATGTTGGTGGCGCCGTTCTTGAACTGGACGGTGCCGATGGCACCGGTGGGTGCGACGGAGGCGGTGAGGGCGACGCTGTTGTGGGTCGGGGTGCCGGCCGTCAGGGTCGTCGTGGTGGTGACTGCGGGTGCGGCCGTGGTGGTGACCTGGACCTGGTTGGAGGTGGAGGCGGTGAACAGTGCCGGGTTGGTGGGTGTGAACACGGCGGTGAAGGTATACAGCGTCTCCGGGTTGAGTCCGGTGGCCGTATAAGTGGCGACTCCGTCAACCACGGTGACCGCGCCGCCGATGTTGGCCCCGTCCTTCGTGAACTGGACTGTGCCCGCAGCGGTGTCGGGCGCAACGGTTGCCGTGAGCGTGACGCTGTTGAACGTCACGTTGCTCGCCGCGAGGGCGGTTGAGGTGGCACCTGCCGGCACCGCCTTGGTCGTCACCTGGACCTCACTGGAGGTGGAGGTGGTGAACAGCAGCGGGTTCGTCGGAACGAAGACCGCAGTGAAGGTGTAGTTCGTTTCCGGGGTCAGTCCGGTGACCGTGTAGGTGGCGGTGCCGTTGACGAGGGTGACCGGCGAGCCGATGTTGGTGGTGCCGTTCTTGAACTGGACCGTGCCGATGGCGTTGTCAGGCGCCACGGTGGCGGTTAGGGCGACGCTGTTGTGGGTCGGGGTACCGGCCGTCAGAGTCGTGCTCGTTTCCACCGCAGGGGCCAGCGTGGTGACCTGCACCTGGTTGGACGTCGACGGGGTGAACAGCAGGGAGTCAGACGGGCTGAAGGATGCCGTGAACGTGTAGAGCGTCGCGGGGGTGAGCCCTGTCGCGGTATAGGTTGCGATTCCGTTGACCACCTGGATGGGGGAGCCCAGTGGCGTGGTGCCCCTCCGGAACCTCACGGTGCCCGAGGCGTCCTCGGGGGCGACGGTGGCAGTCAGTGTGACGGTGGTTTGGGTGACGTCGCTGAAGGCCAGCGTCGTCGTGGTGGTGACAGCAGGTGCCCGGTCAGTGGTGACCTGGAGCGGGGCGGATGTCGACGCGGCGAACTGCAAGGGATTCGTCGGCGAGAACACCGCAGTGAACGTGTATTGCGTCTCCGGCGTCAATCCTGTGACCAGCAGCGAAGCCTCGCCGTTGACCAAGGCTGTGACCGCGCCGATCGGCTGGCCATTCATCGTGAACTGGACTGTGCCGGCGGCGTTGGCGGGTGCGACGGTGGCCGTCAGCGTGAGGCTGTTGTGCGTCAGGAGACTCGCGGTCACGGTTGTTGTGGTGGACGTCGGCGGCGCGACCGTCGTGGTGACCTGGACCGCGTTTGAAGTGGAGGTCGTGAACAGGGCCGCGTTGGTGGGTGTGAACACGGCGGTGAACGTGTACCCGGTTTCGGGGGTGAGCCCGGCGGCCAGGTAGGTGGCGGTGCCGTTGACCACGGTGATGGCGCTGCCGATGTTGGTGCCGTCGCGCTTGAACTGGACGGTTCCGACGGCGTTGTTCGGGGTCACGGTGGCGATGAGCTCGACGCTGTTGTGGGTCGGGGTGCCGGCCGTCAGGGTCGTCGTGGTGGTGACTGCGGGTGCGGCCGTGGTGGTGACCTGGACCTGGTTGGAGGTGGAGGTCGTGAACTGGGCCGGGTTGGTGGGTGTGAACACGGCGGTGAAGGTGTAGCCGGTTTCCGGGTTGAGTCCGGTGACGGTGTAGGTGGCGGTGCCGTTGGTGACGGTTACCGGTGTCCCGAGCTCGGTGGTGCCGTTCTTGAACTGGACGGTTCCGACTGCCGTGTTCGGTGCGACGTTGGCTGTCAGGGTGACGCTGTTGTGAGTCAAGGCGCTAGTCGCCAGCGTCGTGGCGGTGGCCGTTGCCGGCGGGACTTCGGTGTACGGCAGGTTGACCGAGCGGAGCACGGGGGTCGCGTTCGCGTCGGTGGTGCCCAGGGTGGCGCGGTACTGGAGGTACCGGCCGGTCAGGCCCATGGAGGCGCCGTCGGCGATGGGCGCGTATTGCGTCCAGGTCTCGTCGGGTGTTGCGGTGTTGCCAGCTCGGATCTCGAGGTTGAGCGAGGTGCCGATGGGCAAAGTCGCGTCGTAATCGAAGGTGCCCCACTCAGCGGGCGCGCCCGCGTCGTGGATGCGGGACTCGAAGACGCCGTTGGTGACATACGGCGGCCACATTGTGAGCGAGTTCACGACGACGGTCGGTCCGCCGGTGTTGTAGTCGCTGGCGACGGGGCGCATGGTGCCCTCGATGGTCACATTCTGAGTGCTGACGACCACACCGTCGACGGAGAAAACCACCTGGTTGGGCAGCCAGTCGATGCGGTACGTGTGCTCGCTGCCGATCAGCGACCCGTTGAGCTGCACGTTGACCTCGGTGCCGTTGTTCGTCCGGGCGTAGACGGCTGTCCCCCCGGTGTTATGGGTGCTCAAGACGGCCCACTTGTTGGTCTCGTTCATGTCGACGCCGAAACCGACGTGCTGGAAGCCAGCAGCGCCGAAGGTGGCGACGAATTCGATGGACCTTCCCGGTCCGTACATGGCGTCAGGGGTGCCGTAGGCGAGGAGCGCACCGTCGACGGTGGCGACACCGCCGGCGACGGTGGCCGTGCCCCCGGTCCAAGGCGTGGTGTTCCAGCCCGTGGGCACAGTGGTCCCGGAGAAGCCCTCCACCAACGCCGGCGCGAGGGTGACTTCACCGCCGGACTGGTTCGTGACAACGGTTCCGACGTGGGTGCCCGCGGTGAAGTTGGCGACCGTGGTGTCGGTGGCCATGGTGGGCGCCGCGGCTGTGGTGACCTGCACCTGGTTGGAGGTGGAGGTGGTGAACAGTGCCGGGCTGGTGGGGGTGAACACCGCCGTGAAGGTGTACAACGTCTCCGGGTTGAGCCCGGTGGCGGTGTAGGTGGCGGTGCCGTTGACCGCGGGCACGGGGGCGCCGATGTTGGTGGCGCCATTCTTGAATTGGACGGTGCCGGCCGCGGTGTTCGGTGCGACGGTGGCGCTGAGCTCCACGCTGTCATACGCCGGGGTGCCGGCCGAGAGCGTGGTCGTCGTTGTGGTGGCCGGCTCTGCAGCCGTGTAGGGCAGGTTTACGGAGCGCAGAACGGGGGTTACGTTCGCGTCGGTGGTGCCCATGGTGGCGCGGTACTGCAGGTAGCGGCCGGTCAGTCCGATGTCTGCGCCGTCGGCGATGGGGGCGTACTGCGTCCAGGTCGCGCCAGGCGTTGCGGTGTTGCCCGAGCGGACCTCCAGGTTGAGCGAGGTGCCGAGCGGCAGTGTTGCGTCGTAATCGAGGGTTCCCCAGGTGGAGGTTGCCCCTGCGTCGTGGATGCGCGACTCGAAGACGCCGCTGGTGGCGTACGGCGGCCACATGGTGGCGGAGTCCAGCAGGAGGGCCGGTCCGCCCACGTTGAGGTCACTGGCCACTGGCCGCATGCTGTCGGTGATGGCGACATCCTGGGTGTGGACGATGACGCCGTCGACCCAGAAGACCACGTGGGTGGGCAACCAGTCGATGCGGTACGTGTGCTCGCTGCCGATCAGGGACCCGGCAAGGGCCGTGTTCACGGCCGTGCCGTTGTTGTTCGTGCGCGCGTAGAGGGTGTTCGTGCTCGTGTTGGTGCTGAAGATCGCCCACCGGCCGACATCATTCATGTCGACGCCGAAACCGACGTGCTGGAAGCCAGCGGCGCCGAAGGTGGCGACGAATTCGACGGACCTGCCCGGCCCGTACATCGGGGTGTTCGGGCCGTAGGCGAGGAGGGCGCCGTCAACCGTGGCGGTTCCGGTGCCGACAGTGGTGCCCCCACCGGTGGCCCACGCAGTGGAGTTCCAGCCGGTGGGCACAGTGGTGCCTGAGAAGCCCTCATCCAGCGCCGGCGCGAGGGTGACTTCACCGCCGGACTGGTTCGTGACAACGGTTCCGACGTGGGTGCCAGCTGTGAAGTCGGCGACCGTGTTGTCCGTGGCCATGGTGGGCGCCTCGGCCGTGGTGACCTGCAGCGGCGCCGAGGTGGAGGCCGTGAACAGGCTGGCGTTCGCCGGCGTGAAGACAGCGGTGAACGTGTGGTTGGTCGACGGCGCGAGACCGGTGGCCGTGTAGCTTGCGCTGCCGTTGACCACCGTCACCGGTGCGCCGATGCTGGTGGCACCGTTCTTGAACTGGACGGTGCCGGCCGCGTCGTTCGGGGTGATGGTGGCGGTCAGTTCGACGCTGTTGTAGGTGGGAGTGCCCGCCGCGAGCGTGGTGGTGGTGGTCGTGGCCGTCGCACCTTCCGTGTACTGCAGGTTGACCGAGCGCAGCACGGGGGTTGCGTTCACATCTGTGGTGCCCAGGGTGGCGCGGTACTGCAGGTAGCGGCCGGCCTGGGCCACGGCGGCGCCGTCGGCGACAGGCGCGTACTGCGTCCAGGTGCCATCAGGGGTTGCGGTGTTGCCGGTGCGGACCTCGAGGTTGAGCGAGGTGCCGAGGGGCAGGGTGGCGTCGTAGTCCAGGATGCCCCACGTCGCCAGCGCTCCGGCGTCGTGGATGCGCGACTGGAACACGCCGGCGGTGACGTACGGCGGCCACATGCGGACGGAGTTCACCTGCAGTGTGGCGCCGGCGAGCAGGAAGTCGCTGGCCAGCGGGCGCATGTTGCCCGTGAACGTGGCTGTCTCGGTGGCGACCACGGTGCCGTCGACGGAGAAGACCACCTGGGCGGGCAGCCAGTCAATGCGGTAGGTGTGTTCGCTGCCCACCAGGTTGGTACCGAGCGGGACGTCGACGGGGTTGGTGCCCGTCTGCACCCTTGCGTGCACCGTGGTGGTGGTGTCCTTGGTGCTGAAGATCGCCCACCGGGCGACGTCGTTCATGTCCTCGCCGAACCCGACGTGCTGGTTGGGGGCTGCGCCGAAGGTGGCGACGAACTCGATCGACCTGCCCGGCCCGTACATGGGCGAGGTGGGGCCGAACGCCAGGAGGGCCGAATCGACGGTGGCGGTTCCGCCGGAGACGGTGGTGGCACCGCCGGCGTTCCACGGTGTCGAGACCCAGCCGGCGGGCAGCGTGGTCCCAGCGAACTCCTGGGCGACGGAGGGAGCCAGCGTCACTTCGCCGCCGGACTGGTTGGTGACCACGGTGCCGGTGTGGGTGCCCGCGGTGAAGTGCGCGACCGTGTCGTCGGTGGCCATGGTGCCCGGTGTCTGGAACGACAGGGGGGCGGAGGCCGTCGCCGGGAAGGTTGCGCTGTTGGTGGCGGCGTCGGCAGAGACCACGCGGTAGTAGTACGTGGTCGACGGTTCGAGGCCCTGAAGCGTGATGGCATGGGCGGTCACCAGCGAGCTGGATTCGGCGACCTGGTTCAGCGAGGCCGCGGAGGTGCCGTAAAGCACCCGCGTGGTGGCCGGCTCGTCAGTGGCCCACGTGATCTCTGCCGTGCCGTTGGTGCCTGGGGTGGCCGCGACGTCGGTGATCACCGGTGCCGTGGTGTCCTCACCGTAGGAAGCGACGTAGGAGCCTGCGGCAGCCGGGAAGAAGGCATACCGCACGCCCTTGATGGTCTGCTCTGTGGTCTGTACGGGCTGACCGGCCATCGTCAGGGCCTCTAGGGTGCCCTGGGCGCCCTCCACCGGGAGCATGGCACGGAGGCCGTTGGCCCCCGAGGCCACGTCGATGGTGAACGAGAGCTGGCCGGAGGCGAACGCGAGGTTCGTGAACGACGAGGCGTTCCTGCCGTCGGTCCACGTCAGCAGTTGCTGGGCGGAGATGACCGGCACGCCGCGGGCCTTCGCCGCGGCAACGATGTTGGCGTTGATGGCTTCGCTGGAGCCGTCGGTGTGGATGTTGGCCACGAAGGCCCCGTAGTAACCCTCGGCGCCCAGTGCGCGGTCCATGAGCGTCTCCGCGGTGTACGGGTAGGACTGGCCGGACTCGTCGGTCATCTGGGTGGTGGCCTGGTACACGTCGATCAGCTGGCCGTCCGCGTCGGCGAACCGCTGGGCGAAACCGGAGCCGGTGAACATGCCGGGGGTGTTGTCGACCCATTCCGGTGGCCAGAAGTAGTAGTTGGTCTCGAGGTTGACCCCGGTCTTCAGGAGTTCCTCCGGCACGTCCGTCCAACCGATCCATGCGATGCAGTGGTTCCTGCTGGTGTTGGGCGGGATGAGGCCCGGGTAGGTGCTGGCGAGGGCCGCGTTCTGGGTGGCCAGGATGGTGGCGAACTCGGCTGCGCTCGGGCTGGTGCAGTTGGTGTTGGGGTGCAGCGCGATCTCGAAGCCCATGGCCTCGTAGGCGAGGGCCTGGGCCGGCGTCATGTGCGAGTTGGCCGGGTAGATGTAGGCGGTGGAGCGGATGCAGTCCCAGTCGCCGATGGAGCAGTTGGCCGTCGACGCAGCGATCTCCTGATCGAACCGGCCGTCGACGCTGCCGCCGTTGTGGTTGTCGGCGGTCATCACGATGGCCGCCTTCTCGTCACGCGGCAGGTACCAGAGCCTCGGCAGGGGCATCGCGTCGGCAGTTGCGGAGGTGATCAGGTTGGCGAGCAGCCGCTGCTGCTCGTCGGCCTGCGGCACCGCGACGCGGCTGAGGTCCACCCAGTCCGGTTCCGCGCCGCCGTAGAAGAGGTCGTTGCCGCGGTTGGGGCCGTCCTGGCCGTCGCGGTTTTGGTTGATCCATGCGGGGTTGCCCTGGCGCGTCAGCACCACGGATTCGGCGAGGTCGAAGGTGAACGCGGAGGCGGAGCCGCCCTGCGTCCCCACCGTCCGCGTCGTGACGGCGGGATTCGTGGTTGCGGCGGTGGCCGAGCTGTACAGACCCGCGACGACGCGGGTGCCGGCCGCGGCCGTGTACCGGTCCGCCGTGCCGTGGAACTGCATGGTCATGGCGGCGATGCCG
Organism: Tessaracoccus sp. ZS01; assembly: GCF_022342445.1. Lineage (NCBI taxonomy): Bacteria > Bacillati > Actinomycetota > Actinomycetes > Propionibacteriales > Propionibacteriaceae > Tessaracoccus > Tessaracoccus sp. ZS01. The sequence goes on from NZ_PQFE01000009.1 coordinate 44,269, forward strand.
GCCCCCGGCGAGGACGACGTGTCGACCTGCAGGTAGGCGTTGGCCAACGTGCCCACCGCGGGAACCAGGCCGAGCAGCGGCGCCAGGGCGGGGTCTGGGCGCATGGCGACCAGGTCGCCTCCTGCGTTGACCCAGGCGGTGATGGCGTCGACTTCGGCCGTGGTGAGGGAGGTCTCGCCCAGCACCAGAGTCTGGTAGTCGGCGAGGCCGGCGGTCGTGAGGCTGGCGCGGGACCCGACGGCGAAGAGGTTGAGGCCCTCAGCGCGCATGATCTCTGCGAGGTAGGTGCCGTGCGAGCCGGTCCCCGTGACCACCAGGACGGGCCCGCCAGGGCCGGTGTTCGGGTCCGGGCGGTCTGCGGGCGGGGTGAACGTGGTGAAGTTCCAGGTGACGTCTGCGGCGAGGTCGTTGCCGGCGAGGTCTTGGATGCCGGTGGCGCCACCCCGCACGGTGACGCTGTAGGTGGTTCCGGCGGTCAGCGACTCCGTGGGGTTCAGCACCACGGCCCGCGACGCCTCGTTCCAGGTCACGGCGGCGGGGACGGTGACGTTGCCCGGGCCGCGCAGCAGCACCGTGGCGGTGGTGACCGACGCGGGGTCGAGCCGCTCGCTGAAGCCGACGGTGACGTTGGTGCCCAGCGAGACGTCTGTCGCGCCAACCCCGGGGGAACGGGAGATGACGGTGGGCGCGGTGACGTCCGGGCCGACGACGGCGGTCTCGGCGAACCACACGTCGACCAGGTAGTTCGAGCTCCCGAACGTCTGGGTCGGGAAGCCTCCGGGGCCATACAGGTAGACGCCGTTGGCGCCGTCGGTGCCATCGGCCAGTGCGGTCAGCGGCGGGCTGGAGATCGCCGTCGTGAACGGCATTCCTGTCGCGTAGTTGCCGTTGGGGGCGTGATACGAGCCGACGTAGGTGGTGTTGGCCGTGATCGGCACGGGGTTGTCGAAGTACGCCTGCTGCCAGCCGGTGGCTGTCTCAGCGGCGAACGTCACGGTGGCGAGCGGGACCCCCGCACCCGTCCACAGCGTGCCGACGTGGGTGCCGGTGTTGCCGGTGGTCTTGTAGAAGCGGAGGCCGGTGATGTACCCGTCGATGTCCGAACGGAACTTCATGCCGAGCTCTGTGGCCGCTGCATCGTTCTCCTGGGTGCCGGTGACGGCGGTCCCGAAGATCGAGCACGGTGTCGCCTCTTCGCACACCTGGTCGGCGGTGCCGAAGGTGCGCGACGTGACGGACCCCAGGTTGACGGAGTCGTCGACGGCGCGTGCCTGGATGGTGATGTTGCCGGCAGTGGGCTTGTTGAAGGAGTGTTGCCAGGTGGTGGTGCCGGTGGCGCGGTTCCAGGTGGCGCCACCGTCGACGGAGACCTCCACGGCCGCGACGACACCGTCGGTGTCAGCAGCGGTGCCGGTGACGTTCACCGTGCCGCCGGGCAGTTCGGCGCCCTCAGCGGGCGTGGTGATGCTGACCGTCGGGCCGGTGGCGTCCGTGGAGGAGGTGGGCATGACCAGCCCGCTCTGGAGCGAGGTGGGGAGGGCGCCCATGTCGGCGAGCAGGTTCGCCGTTGCCTGCTGCTGTGTCGCGTTCTCGGTTGCCTGCGGCGTCGACGTGCTGGAGTCGAGACCCCAGGGCCACTGGACGGTGCCGGCGCCGAAGACGAGCGCGCCCGAGTCGGCGCGATAGAGGCTCATGTTGTGGAACTCGCCGTTGATCTGGGTCGACGACAGCAGGATCCGGCCGTCGGGGTAGTACTGGTTGAACTCGGCCTGTTCGGGGTCCCACTCGTAGCCGACGGTGCCAGGGGCCAGGGTCGCCTCGGCGTTGCCGGTGAGGCTCGCCACAGCGGTGTTGCGCCAGAACCGCAGCGGGGCGAAGCGGGCCGGGACCTTCATGGCCACGGTGTCGTCGCGCCAGCTGATCTGGCCGGTGAGGGAGTTCTCTGGCGTGGAACCGGGCGCCTCGCGCCACAGGCCCGTCCAGATGTCGCTGGGGTCGCACTGGTAGTTGTTGTAGCAGTTGTAATGCTCGTCGGAACCCGCGGCCGCGCCCTCCTTGTAGGTCACCTGGGTGCGGAAGTCGTCCTCCCAGCGGATCTTCCAGTAGACCTCGTTCGCGCTGAAGAACGCCAGGTTGGTGCCGGCGTCGCGCGCTGCCTCCACGGAGTCGCGCTGCTCCTGCGACCAGTACTCGTCGTGCCCGACGGAGAGGAAGGCGTCGTGGTTCTGGATGAGGTTCCCACGGCGGGCTGTGTCCACGTTCGTGGTGTAGCTCACGTCGTAGCCGTTGCGCTCTAACCATCGGAGCAGGGGGTACTCGGAGTTGAAGAGGTAGTTCTCGGGCTCGGTGCCGCGGGTCTGGAACGGGCGGTTGAAGCTCACCTTGTGGGCGTGCTGGGTGCCGCTGTAGCCGTAGAGGTTGTAGTTGCCGTAGGCGTTGTAGGACTGCCACGTAGTGGTGGAGGCCTGGAAGAACACCTCTGAGGTGCTCGCGTCGTCACGCACGATGAAGGGGATGTGGCTGGCGAGATCTCCGCCCACGTCCTCTCGGGTGGGGCGGGCGATGTAGATGCCTGACACTGCGTCGGAAGGCACCGCCCACGCGGCTGACTGGCTCCAGTTGCCGCAGTCGAGCAGGTTCACCGGGGCGGGTTCGGCCAGCTGACACTCCGGCTGGTTGACCAGGGTGGGGTTGTTGATCGTGGCGACCTTGCGGGCACCGTCCCCGTCGTACCAGCCCAGCCGGTAGATGTCGATGCGGTAGTCGGTGGAGGGTGTGTCGATCTTGAAGCCGACGGTGCCGCCCACGTTGACGCTGATGTCGGTGGCGAAGCCCTGGATGGTGTCTGACCCGGACCCCTCGACGTCCCACTCAGTGGCGGGACTGCCGGGCAGCTGGTTCTCAGCGACGATCTGGTCGCCCGGCGCAGCCACCACCGGGCTCGGTGGGGCTGCCCAGAGTTGGGCCATCAGTACGGTGGCGATTCCAATCGCGATCCTGCGGCTGTGCCGTACGGGACGAGGATGTGTCGGCGTTGACATCGGTGTCTCCCTCAGTGTGCCCGGCTTTCGCGAACCCTTACCGCAAGCGAGCCAGGAATGCAATCATGGCACAACAAATCCGTATTGCATGCTCTAGTGAAAGTATTTGTCGCGCTCTAAGTGGCTATGGCTAGCGGCGGAACTGGCCCGGGCGCTGTCAGGGGCACATTGACCTCGACCGGGAAGAAGAAAAATACCACGTCGTAGTTTTCTCGGGCAGCACCCAGGACGGTCAGGTGAGGGCAACTGCCGGGACGCGGAATCCATAGGATGGTCCAGTACCCCTTCGAGAGCGAGGCGCCACCCATGGCCACGACCATTCATCTGCGGGCCGACGGCGTCTCGCTGTTGCTCACCACCGACGGCGGGCTGCCTGAAGTCAGGCATTGGGGCGCCGACATCGGCGAGGTCACCGCAGAGGATGTGCAGACCATGCTGGGTGCTGCCGGCTACACGGCCGAGCACAACGCCATCCTGGCGCCGCTGCGCGTCGGGCTGCTGCCTGAGGCGCGTCATGGCTGGATGGGCACCCCCGGCCTGGTCGGCTCCCGCGACGGCCGCGCGTGGACCCCGGCCTGGGAACTCGCGGCGATCACCTTGGACGGCGCGGACCTGACCGACGGCTTCACCGCAACCGGTCCGGCCGCGGTGGAGTTCACCGCCACGGCGCCCGACGCAGGGCTGACGCTGACACTGCGCGTCGAGCTGCTGCCTGACGGGCTCGTCCGGGCACAGGCCACCGTCGGCAACACCGGTGAGGACGCCTTCACCGTCGACCAGCTCAATCTCGCGCTGCCCATCCCCAACCGCGCCGCTGAGGTGCTCGACTTCGGCGGCCGTTGGGCGTCCGAACGAGTGACCCAGCGCTTCGACCTCACCATCGGCACCCACCGCCGGGAAGGGCGCCGCGGGCGCACCGGGCACGACGCCGCCTACATCCTGCACGTGGGCGAGCGTGGTTTCGGCTACGACGGCGGCGAGATCTGGGCCGTCCACACCGCCTGGAGCGGCAACCACGTCCATTACGTCGAGCGCGTCATGCCGGGCGTCCAGGTGCTGGGCGGCGGCGAACTGCTGCTGCCCGGCGAGGGTCGCCTCACGGCGGGGGAGAGCTACACGTCTCCCTGGGTCTACTTCAACCACGCGGCCGGTCTCGACGCGCAGGCCTGGCGCTTCCACCGGTACCTCCGTTCGCTCCCGGTCCATCCGGACAGCCCCCGGCCGGTCACCCTCAACTCGTGGGAGGCCGTCTACTTCAACCACGACGCCGGGCACCTGCGGCGGCTCGTCGACCGGGCCGCCGACGTCGGCGTCGAGCGCTTCGTCCTCGACGACGGCTGGTTCGGCGCCAGGCGCGACGACACCGCGGGCCTCGGCGACTGGGTGGTCAGCGCCGACGCCTACCCCGAAGGGCTCCATCCCCTGGTGGATCACGTGCGGGAACGCGGCATGCAGTTCGGCCTCTGGTTCGAGCCGGAGATGGTCAACCCGGATTCCGACGTGGCGCGTGCCCATCCCGAGTGGATCCTCCAGCCCGAAGGTCGCCTCCCCGGCGAGTGGCGCAACCAGCAGGTGCTGAACCTCGCCGTCGACGGCGCCTACCGCCACGTGCGAGACCAGGTCTCGGCCGTCCTGGCCGAGTACGCCGTGGACTATGTGAAGTGGGACCACAACCGCGATCTGGTCGACGCCGGTTCGGCCGTGGACGACGGCCGCCCGGGCGTCTCCGCGCAGACCCGCGCTTTCTACCGGCTGCTCGACGAGCTGCGGGAACTGCACCCGGACACGGAGTTCGAGTCCTGCAGTTCCGGCGGCGCCCGCATCGATCTCGAGGTGCTGCAGCGCGTGGAGCGGGTCTGGGTCTCGGACAACATCGATCCCCACTCGCGCCAGCGCATGCTCTGGTGGACCGGCCAACTCCTGCCCCTCGAGCTGATGGGCAGCCACATCGCGTCCGGCCAGTCACACACCACGGGCCGCAGCCACAGCATCGAGTTCCGCGCCGCCACCGCCCTCTTCGGCCACCTGGGTATCGAATGGGACCTCACGCAGGCCACCGAAGAGGAGTTCAGCGCGCTGCAGCTCACCATCGGCTTCTACAAGCAGGTACGTGAATTGCTCCACACCGGCCGCCTGGTCCGCGTCGACATGGGTAGCCCCCACCTCCTGCTCAAGGGTGTGGTCACCCCGGCGCGGGCGTTGTTCTCCTTCGCCGTGATCGACGAGCCGATGATGCCTGAGCTCGGAGAGATCCGGCTCCCGGGGCTGGAACCCGAATCGCGCTACAAGGTCTCCCTCGTGGGCCTCGGCTACGAGCTGGGCGTCATGACCGGCCGCCAGTTGGCCACCGTCGGCATCCGGCTGGCCGGCCGCTTCCCCGAGGTGGCACTGCTGATCGACGTCGAGCGGGTGTGAGGGAGCCCATCGCCCTGTGGGGGGACAGGGCGATGGGCTCGTTCAGGGGGAGGTGCGCTCAGGCACCCACGACGCGGGTCGCGCCCGCGAACGGCATGGAGTTGAGGGAAGCCACCCGAACGCCGGTGCTCGGGTTGGCCGCGTCGACGATCTGCCCGTTGCCGATGTAGATGCCCACGTGGCTGATCGGACTGTAGTAGAACACCAGGTCGCCCGGCTGGAGTTCGCTCTTGGCCACGCGCTTCCCCACGGAGATCTGCGCACTGGAGCTGCGCGGAAGCGTCACGCCCACCTGCTTGTAGGCCCAGGAGGTCAGGCCGGAGCAGTCGAACGTGGACGGACCCGCGTTCGCGTACCGGTAGGCGGAGCCCACCTTGGTCAGCGCCGCCTTGGCCGCCTGCTGGCCGACGGTGACGTCGGGGAGGGGTTTCTCGACGGGCACCCAGCTGAGCGCCGGGGCCGGAGCCGGAATCCTGGTCACCGCGGGCACGCTCGCCGTGGAGAACTGCACGATGTTGTTGATGACCCAGGCCTTCGCTGAGGTGTAGGTGCCCGTGGCCGTCTCGATGGTGGTGGTCACAGCGTAGGAGCGGCAGGCCCCGCGTCCGGTGGCGGCGGTGTCACACTCGGTCTTCCAGCGGCGGCCGTCCTTGCCCACCCAGTCGCCGGCGTTGGCGAGCGGGTTGCTGCCCCAGGAGGCGCGGTCCGACGGCAGGTACGTGAGCGTGTTGAACACCCAGCCGTCGTGGGTGACGAACCTGCCTTGGTGGCTGACGACACTCGTGGCCCAGATGTCGGTGCTGCATCGCACGACCTCCGGAGAATACATTTCACAGTTGGTGCGCCAGTAGCGGCCGTTGACCAGGTGGTGGCCGGGCTGCGTGTAGACGCTGCCGCCGGCCGCCTGCGCGTCGCCGCCGTAGGCCACGCTCAGCGTCACGGCCATGACGGCCGCGACCAGGAGGTGGATCGCTCGCTTCAACATATCTGTGGGGTGCCTTCCGAATGACTGACCCGCAGATAGTAGGCACCCGAACCTGAGAAATCCAAATCTGGTTCTCAGGAACATCTGTTTCACGAAAGGAACTAGCTGCTCGTCAGAGCATGTTCAACTGGCTCTCACTGAAGAACTCTCAGGACGTCATTCAGCAGCAGGGGGTTTCGCGCATCACGGCTGCGTGGCCCCGTCCCCGGCGTACGATGTCACATGGAGTCCTACTGGTTTGCAACTCACCCTCCGAAGACTGATTTCACGGCCGCGTTCAACGCCGGCGCCCACTACGACGTCGTCGTCGCGGGTGCGGGGCTCACCGGCCTCACCACCGCACTCCTCCTCGCACGCACCGGGCTGACTGTCGCCGTCCTGGAAGCACGCAGCGTCGGTGCCGTCACCACCGGCAACACCACGGCGAAACTCTCTCTGCTGCAGGGCCTGTCCCTCAGCGGCATCCGTTCCCACCAGAGCGAGAAGGTACTCCGCGCCTACGTCGAGGGCCAGCGCGAAGGCCAGGCCTGGCTGGTGCGCTTCCTGGAGACCGAGGGCGTCGAGTTCCAACGCCGTACGGCCTACACCTACGCCACCACCTCCGACGGCGCGGGCAAACTGCGCAAGGAACTGGAGGCCTGTCAGGCCGCCGGCCTTGATGAGGTCGTCTGGACCGATCAGACCGAGCTCCCGTTCGCCACCACCGGAGCCCTCACGATGCTGGACCAGGCGCAGATCCACCCCCTCACCGTCCTCGACGCACTCGCGGGTCAACTGCTCGCCCACAACGGCGTCGTGTTCGAGAACACCCGGTTGCTGAACGCTGAGGGCGATTCGCCCGTGAGGGTCACCACCAACCGCGGTGAACTGACGGCCGGCCGGGTGGTGCTGGCTACCGGCACCCCGCAGCTCGACAGGGGCGGCTACTTCGCCAAGCTGGTGCCCTCGCGCTCCTACGCCACCGCGCACCGGGTCTCGAGCGGTCACATCCCGCAGGGCATGTACCTCAGCGCCGACAGCCCCACCCACTCGCTGCGCACCCTCGACGACGGCCCGGAGCAGCTGCTGATGGTGGGCGGTCATGGCCACACCGTCGGCCGCGCAGATTCGGAGGCGGCCGCGCTGCAGAGCCTCGTCGCTTGGGCCGACTCGGTCTTCCCCGGCCTGGAGATGACCCACTCCTGGTCGGCACAGGATTACACCACCGTGGACCGGGTGCCGTACGTGGGGAAGCTGCCCGGCGGGCACGGCGACATCTTCGTGGCCACCGGCTACAACAAGTGGGGCATGACCAACGCTGTGGCGGCCGCGCTGAACCTCAGCGCCCAACTGCTGGGCGGTTCCATGCCCTGGGCAGAGACACTGACGGACCGCGGCACCTCCGCCAGCGCCGTCGGCGAGGCGTTGAGCGCCAACGTGAAGGTGGCCGGGCACCTCGCCAAAGACTGGCTCCGCGGCGAACTCAGCTCGCTGCCCGACGACCCGCCCGGCGAGGGCAAGGGCGTCGTGGGCCGGCTGGACGGGAAGCCCGTGGCGGCCAGCACCGTCGGAGGCGTCACCTGCCGGGTCTCCGGGGTGTGCACCCATCTGGGCGGCATCGTGCATTGGAACGACGCGGAGAAGTCCTGGGACTGCCCGCTGCACGGGTCGCGGTTCGCGGCAGACGGCACCCTGCTCGAAGGCCCGGCGCTGAAGGACCTGGGGAAGGCCTAAGCTTCGCCCGCCTCCGGGTGCGGCACCCCGCGCACCTTGTGGGCCGACGGCACGACGGGCACCTCGACAGCTTCGGGGTGCCCGTTCTCGTCGTGGCCCTTCCCGAACGGAAGGACGTGCATGATCGCCACGAGGATGGCGCCGGCGACGATGCCGATGACGGCCGAGAAGAAGGTGTTGATCAACCAGCCGAGGAGACCACCGCCGACGGCGGCCTCGAGGTCGTGCACGAAGTTGTAGATGGGGTGGAACCCGAGGTCGTGCATACCGACGAGCAGGATGTGGCCGCCCACCCACAGCATGGCGGCGATGCCGACGGTGGACAACACGCTGAGCACCACGGGCATGGCCTTGACGAGGCCCTCACCGAGGCGCTTCGAGTTGGGCTTCGCGGCGAGGTGGAGGCCCAGGTCGTCCATCTTGACGATGATGGCCACCACGCCGTACACCAGCACGGTGATGGCCAGTGCCACTGCCACCATGGAGGCGGCCCGCATCCAGAAGCCGAGATCCGTCACCTCGTTGAGTGAGATCACCATGATCTCCGCCGACAGGATGAAGTCGGTGCGGATGGCCCCGCTGACCATGGTCTTTTCGTGGTCTGCCCCCTTGACCAGCGCCGGGGCCTTCTTCGCCTTGGAGTGGCCGGTCACTGATTCCCAGATCTTCTCCACGCCCTCGTAGGAGAGGTAGAGGCCGCCCAGCATCAGCAGCGGTGTCAGGGCCCAGTTCGCGAACTGGCTGAGCAACAGGATGGCGGGGAGGATGAAGACCAGCTTGTTGACGATGGAGCCCTTGGCGATCCGCCAGATCACCGGCAGTTCCCGATCAGGGGAGAAGCCCTGGACGTAGCGGGGGGTGACAGCCGTGTCGTCGACGACGACGCCCACCGCCTTGCTCGAAGCCCTCGCGGCAGCCGCGGCCACGTCGTCGACGGAGGCGGCCGCAGCACGCGCGATCGCGGCGATGTCGTCCAGGAGGGCTGCGAGTCCGCCGGCCATGGGTGCTCCTACTTTCGGGGTCAGTGACACCGCATTCTAGGCGGGTCAGTGTGTCAGCAGCGAGACCCAGCGCTGCAGGGTCGGCTCGAGGCGGCCGTGGATGCGTAAGGTGGCGACGTCGTCGCCGCGGGTACTGCCGTCGTTGGCGATGATGACCTCCTTGCCGTCGCGGGCCGCCCGGCGGGCGAACCGCAGGCCGCTCATCACGGTGAGGCTGGAGCCCAGCACGAGCAGCACGTCGGACTCGTCGAGCAGCGCGTTGGCGGCGGCCACGGTGTCGCGGTGGGCGTTCTCGCCGAAGAAGACGACGTCCGGCTTCAGCATGCCGCCGCACGTGGGGCAGCCGGGATAGACGAAGTCCTGGGTGCGGTCCACCTCGGCGTCGCCGTCCGGGGCGGCCGCCGCGTCGGAGGCGAGCTGCTCGAGGTGGGCGGCGAACGAGGGGTTGAGCTGGAGGAAGAGCTGCTGCAGCTCGTGGCGGCTGATCTGCCGCCCACACTCGAGGCAGAGGACCTGCGCCAGGTTGCCGTGCAGATCGAGGACGGGGTGCGAGCCGGCCTTCTGGTGCAGGCCGTCGACGTTCTGCGTCACCACCCCGGTGAGCGGGGTGAGCCGGCCCATCCGGGTGAGCAGATGGTGTGCCTCGTTGGGCTCGGCTGAGGCGAACGAATACCAGCCGACGGTGGAGCGCGCCCAGTAGCGACGCCTGCTGAGATCTGAGCCCACGAATTCCTGGAACATCATGGGAGAGCGGGGCACCGCGTCGCGGCCGCGGTAATCCGGCAACCCGGAAGCGGTGGACATGCCCGCCCCTGTCAGCACCATGGTGGGACGCCCGCGGAACAGGTCGACGGCGGCCCGCAGGTCGTCGTCGTGCGACTGGCGCCCGAAACTCCCCGTGCCCGGGCCCCAGGCGCCCGTGTTCGGGAGCACGACGGGGCCGTCAACCGCGGTGCGGAACCAGCCACCGACGTCGCGAGGGGTCATGGCTCAACGATAGTGGCCGACCCGCAATGTGCGGGTCGGCCACCATGGCTCAGAGTGGCGTCGGTAGACGTCACAGGGGGTTGCGGTCGTCAGAACGCACGTCCTCCACGGAGCGCTGCGTCTGACCCTTCACCTCATCGACGGCGTGCTGGGCATCGTCCTTCACGTGGCCGGTGCCCTCCTGGGCCGCCTCCTTCACGGAGTCAGCGGCCAGCTGCGCGGACGGCTTCAGGTTGTCCATGGCGTCCTGCGCCATGACCTTCGCCTCGTCCATGAGCGGCTGGGCCTTGTCCTTGGCCTGGCTGGCCAGCTCCTGCTCCGTGCGGGTGGAGGGGATGAGCCCGCCGATGAGCGCGCCCAGCCCGAAGGCGATCAGCCCTGCGGAGATGGGGTTGCCCTGCGTGGAGCGCCGCACCTTGTGTGGGGCCTCCTGCACCTTGTGCGTGGCGTCGTCGACGGCGTGGGCCATCGTGCCTCGCGCGTCGCCGAGCCTGTCCTTGGCGTCGCCCATCATGCCCTCGTCGTACGGGTCGTAGGGGGAGCCGAACACGCGCTCCTTGAGGCCGCGGGCGCTGCCCTTGACCTTGTCCATCTGGCGCTGCGCCACCCGTGCCGGGTTGGCGGAGTCTGCCAGTGCGTTCACGTTGTTGCTGAGGTCGGTGCGGGTCCGCTCGATGTCGCGACGGATCTCTTCGGGGTTGTCTGTCATCGGTTCTTCTCCTCATGGCCGGTTGCGGCGGCGGGAATCTTGCTGACGGTCTCAGTGGTCTTCGGCAGACCCTTCATCTTGGTGAACTCGGACTTGCCGGTCATGGCCAGGATGAGGGCGATCACGAGATAGATCACGCCCACGATCAGGCCGGACCAACCCACTGCCGGCTCCGCGTAGCTGCCGATGAGGATGGCGATGCCCCACCACGCGGCCAGCGACAGGAACAACAGACCGAGGTAGCCGGTGACGGCGGCACCCGAGAAGAAGCCTGCGCCCTTCCCGGCGCGGGTCGCCGACTGCTTGAGTTCGACCTTGGCCAGTTCCACTTCCTGACGGATCAGGGTCGAGGCGTTGTCCAGCGCGTCGCTGGCGATCTCGCCCAACGACCGCGGGTCCGCGTCTCGGCGGTACTGGCCGGCCTCGTCAAAGGCTGTCGCGGGCGCGTGGTCACCAGGCTGCGGAGCGATGTCGTCCGCATGGTGCACGCGCTGCGCCTGTTCGGGGGTGTGACTCATAGGTTCCCCTGCCACGGGTTGGGCTGCGCCCCCGGCCCGGTGGACAGGGTGGGGGGCACTTCGCGGCCGTAATCGGACGTCAGGGGCGTCTCGGCCGAAGTCGTCAGGGCATAGCCCTGGGCGTCACTGCGCGGATAGTAGCCGCTGGTGTCGCCGGCGAGCCGGGGCACGTCGTCATCCGAAGCCGCGTCCTTGAGTCCGCGGGAAAGGCGTCCGACGACGAGGCCGGCGCCGGCCGCGATGGCCAGGAACGTCCACGGGTTGCGCGACGCGTAGCGGCGCACGCTGGTCATGACCTGGTCGGGGTCGTTGTCCCGGAGCCACGAGGACGCACGGCGACCCCAGTCGTGTGCGTCACCCGCGAAGTGGGTGAGCGGGCCGTCGGTTTGGGTGTTCGCCGACATCACACCGAGTTCCTCGGTGAGCGCGTCGACCGTGTCCGCCAGCTTGGCTTGGAGCGTGTTGGCCTGGGACCGGAGTTCGCCGACACCCTCATCAAGGAGACGTCTGCCCTGGAACTTGGCCTCCTGGGCGACCTGCCCTGCTTCGAACTTGGCGGTGTCGAGGACGTCGCGCCCGGCCTCCGCGGCCGTGTCCTTGACGTCGCGGGCAGGGCCCTTCAACGAGTCTGCGGCCTGTTCGGTACGTCCTGGCGTCGTGGCGTCGGCGTCGAACCCGCGGTACCCGGAGTCAACGGGGACCTGGGGCTCGGTGGGGCGAGGCTCGAAATCGTGGGAGGACATAGGTGGGACTCCTCTCGTAGTGGTGCGCGGCTGAAGAGCCGTACAACGACGCTAGTTGGCTGCGGCCTCGACTGACAGGCCCCTAAAGGTGTGAATTCAGGGGTGGGGTGGGAGTAAAATCGCGCCCGCCCTTTCTCACCAAGTCGGCCCGATGCGGATATCTCCCAGGGGGTCGTCTATTTTTCTCCTATGAGTGCTGAGACAACCAGGCCCAGGAAGTTCTCCTTCGGGCTGCTGCCCCAGATCGTCGCCGCCATCGTGCTCGGCGTGCTGCTGGGCACCGTGTTACCTGACTGGGTGACGCGCATCTTCGTGACGTTCAACGGACTGTTCGGACAGTTCCTCGGATTCGCCATCCCGCTGATCATTCTCGGCCTCATCGCCCCCGCCATCGCCGACCTCGGCCGCGGCGCCGGTAAGTGGCTGGCCATCACGGCCGGTCTGGCCTACCTCTCCACCCTGCTGGCTGGTTTCATGGGCTACGCCGCCTCCATGCTGGTGCTGCCCAGGGTGCTGCCGGCCGACGGCGCGCAGTCCCTCACCAACCCTGAGGAGTCACTGCTCGCTCCCTTCTTCGAGCTGCCCATCCCGCCGCTCTTCGGCGTGACCACGGCCGTCGTGCTCGCCTTCGTGGTGGGCATCGCGCTCACGGTCGTGGAGGGCGGCGCACTGCTGCGCGGTTTCCGCGAACTGCGTGACCTGGTCAACTGGGTGATCGCCAAGATCATCATCCCGCTGCTGCCCATCTACATCTTCGGCATCTTCCTCAACATGACCCAGGGCGGTCAGGTGGCCACCGTCATCGTCACGTTCCTCGGCGTCGTGGTGTTCGTGTTCATCCTCACCTGGATCATGCTCGTGCTGCAGTTCCTGGTGGCCGGCGCCGTCGTCGGCCGCAACCCCTTCCGGATGCTGCTCAACATGCTGCCCGCCTACGCGACCGCCCTGGGCACCTCCTCGTCGGCCGCCACCATCCCGGTGACGCTGCGCTCCACGCTGAAGAACGGCGTGTCCCAGCCGGTGGCGGCCTTCGCCGTGCCGCTGTGCGCCACCATCCACCTGGCCGGCTCCATGATCAAGATCACCTGCTTCTCGATCGCCGTCATGATGCTGTCCGGCAGCGCCATCCAGCCCGGTCTGATGATCGCGTTCATCTTCATGCTCGGCGTCATGATGGTGGCAGCACCCGGCGTGCCGGGCGGCGCGATCATGACGGCTGTCGGCCTGCTGTCGTCGATGCTGGGCTTCACCGACGCCCAGGTGGGCCTCATGATCGCCACCTACATCGCCATCGACTCCTTCGGCACCGCCACCAACGTCACGGGCGACGGCGCCATCGCCGCCATCATCGACAAGTGGGTCCGCTCCTCCAAGAGCCAGGAACAGCTCGCCGAGGAGTCGGCGGCCAAGGCGGACGCCGAGGCGGTAGACGCGCTGGCCAGCTGAGCCTGACGCCGACGGCGAACGTCGCTTCCGTCAATCCGCCGGTGTGGTGAGATGGAGCCATGACGACACACGTTGATTTCTGGTTCGACCCCGTCTGCCCCTGGGCCTGGATGACGTCCCGCTGGATGCTCGAGGTGGAGAAGGTCCGTGACGTGAAGACCACCTTCCACGTCATGAGCCTCTCCGTCCTCAACGACGGTCGCGACCTGCCTTCCGATTACCAGGAGCTCATGGACAAGGCCTGGGTGTCGGCTCGCGCGGCGCTGCTCGTGGAACAGCGCCACGGCTCTGAGAAGCTGCTCGAGTTCTACACGGAGATCGGCACCCGCTTCCACCTCAACGATGAGGAGCGCTCCCCGGAAACCGTCAGGGCGGCGCTCGCCGCCGTCGGGGCTGACGCCGACATCGTCGACATCGCCCAGACCCGCGACATCGACGACGACCTGCGCCGTTCACACCACGAGGGCATGGACCCGGTGGGCGACGAGGTGGGCACCCCGGTGCTGCGCGTCAACGGCATGAGCCTGTTCGGCCCGGTCATCTCGCCCGCGCCGAAGGGCGAGGAGGCGGGGGACCTGTTCGACGGTTTCGTGAAGGTCACCGCCTACCCCGGGTTCTTCGAACTGAAGCGCACCCGCACCGTCGGGCCCATCTTCGACTGAACCCGGGCCCGTTAGGGGCGACCCCGGAGTCGGCGGGCACAACCGCGTCACTATCTTATGGTTCATGACTTCGGTTCTCGTCGGGTACGCCACCCGCACCGCCTCCGCCCGCGACGTCGCACTCACCGTCGCAGATGTCCTTCGTGAGGGCGGCCACGACGTGCGCGTGGCCGACCTCAAGGACAAGCCCGCCGTCGACGGGGCCGGTCTCGTGATCTTCGGCAGTGGCATCAACGCCAACAACTGGTACTCCGAGGCAACGACGTGGGCCGCCTCCCATGCGGAGGCCCTGAAAGGCACCAGGGTGGCGGTGTTCAACACCTGCCTCAGCGCCCAGGACCCGGCCGCGCGTGACCAGTCCCTTGCGTACAACGCGCCGATGGTGGAACTGACGGGTGCGGAGGCCAGCGAGTCTTTCGCGGGGCGTTACGTCCCCGGGAAGGTGGGCTTCTTCCGCCGCCTGTTGATGAAGTCGATGAAGCACGGCGAGCAGGACCACTTCGACCCCGCCGCCGTGCGGGCCTGGGCGGTGACGCTCACCCCCTAGCCGCGGCGTCGAGGAACGCTGCCCAGCCCTCCGTCGTGCTCAGGCGTTGCGTGATGCCGAACTCCTGCTGCAGGGCGCGGGCGGCGTCGCGGGTGGTGGCGTCGAAGTCGCCGTGGGCCGGTACGTCGCGCCCGAAGACCCAGCGCAGCACGCCCTGCACGAGCGTCACGTGCGTGCGTGAGCCCTCGTTGAAGCCGAACGGTTCGTAGCCGCTGACGCCGTTGTCGACGTGGATGTGATTGTGGTGCTGCTCGTTGTAGCGGTAGGTGAGCGTGTAGTTGAAGTGCTTCGCCAACGACGCCGCCAACCGCCAGTACAGGGCGAGCCGCGTGGGGTCCTCCCCGTAGAGGTCGTAGCGGCAGGAGACCTCGGTGCCGTCCTCATGGGTGAGGACGCCGAAGTCGAACGCCCGGCCCGCGGCGTGCCAGGACCCGCACTTGTCGACGTGGGCACCGTAGGTGGACACCGCCGCCAGCGCGCCGAGCCCGCTGACCGCCACCCAGTCGTCGGCCCAGCCCTGCAGTTGCTCGACGAACCGCGGGTCCGCGTTGAAGCTCTGCGGGGTGCCCGTGATCTCGTAGCGCAGGGGCGCTCCGCCGAGCGTGTCGAAGGCGGTCAGTGACTCAGGCGAGCGGCAGGCCACTGGCCCGTCCAGGGGCACGTCGAAGCCGGGGTCGAACCGCCCGCACGCGGCCAAGGGCAGCACCGCAGCGCCGAGGAGCAGGGCGCGGCGGGACGTCATGGCAGCCAGCGTAGATCTGCCGCCAAGCCCCCGCCATCCGCCGGAAGTGCCGGCGCACCCCGACCCTGCCTCAGGTGGCCCGCTTCGCGACGCGGAACCACCGGTAGCCATACCCGTCGAGCGGCACCTCGAAGCCGCCGCCCTCGTGGTGGACCACGGCCTCGCCGTCCAGCAGGTCCTCCACCACGTCGTCGTCCCCGAAGACATCCGTGAGGGAGACGACGGCGCCGTCGGAGGAGAAGTTGTGGAGAGCCACGATGGAGGAGTCATCCAACTGCAGGCGGTTAGCAAGCACGGAGGGGGTCTTGTGCGCCAGCACGCTGAAGTCGCCCCAGCCCATCTCGGGCCGCCGTCGACACACGCCGATCAGGGTGCGGATGAAGGACCACAGCGAGCCGGGATCGTGCTCCTGGTCTGCGACGTTGACGTGGTCGGGGCCGAAGCCGTCCGCCACGGGCCGCTGGATGAGCTTGCCGGGGGGAGCGCTGGAGAAACCTCCGTTGCGGCCGCTGTCCCACTGCATGGGCGTGCGCACGGACATGCGCCCCTCGGCCGAGAGGTCCTCGCCCATGCCGATCTCCTCGCCGTAGTACAGCGTGGGGGAGCCGGGCAGCGAGAACATCAGCGAGTAGGCCATCCGGACGCGGCGGGGGTCTCCGGCGAACATGGGTGGGAGCCGGCGCTTGAGGCCGCGGTTGTAGACCTGCATCTCCTCCTCGGGGCCGAAGGCCTCGAAGACCTCCTGGCGCTCTTGGTCAGTGAGCTTGTCGAGGGTGAGTTCGTCGTGGTTGCGCAGGAACGTGGCCCACTGGCAGGTGGGGTGGATCTCGGGGCGGTCCAACAGCGCCTTGATGAGCGGCGCCGGGTCCTCGCGGGCGAAGGACAGGTAGCAGGCCTGCATGGCGATGAAGTCGAACATCATGTGGAGCTCGTCGCCGCGGTCCTCACCGAAGTACTTCAGCTGCTCCTCGTGCGGCACGTTGACCTCGCCGAGCAGCATGGCGTCGCCCTTGCGGCGGCCCAGGAAGTCGCGGATGCCGCGGATCACGTCGTGCGGGTCCGTGTACTGGGTGGGCGTCGTCGTGGTCTCGGAGTTCTGCAGCAGGAAGGGCACGGCGTCGACGCGGAAGCCGTCGATCCCCAGCTCCAGCCAGAAGCCGACGGTGCGCAGGAGCTCGTCCATCACCTTCGGGTTGGCCACATTGAGGTCCGGCTGGTGGCTGTAGAAGTGGTGGAGGTACCAGGTGCCGGTGCGCTCGTCCTTCGTCCAGATGCCGTCCTCCTCGCCGGGAAACACGACTTCGGCCGAGGTGTCGCCCGGGTCGTCGTCGCGCCAGATGTAGTAGTCGCGGAACTTGTTGGTGGTGCTACGCCGCGACGCGACGAACCAGGGGTGCTGGTCCGAGGTGTGGTTGATGATGAGGTCTGCGATGACCCGGATGCCGCGGCTGTGGGCGGTGCGGATGACCTCCAGCAGCTCGCCGTGATTGCCCAGACGTGGGTCGACGCCGTAGAAGTCCTTGATGTCGTATCCGTCGTCGCGGTCCGGGCTGGGGTAGAACGGCATCAGCCACAGGGTGTTGACCCCGAGTTGGGCGAGGTAGTCGATGCGCTGGGAGAGCCCGGCGAGGTCGCCCACGCCGTCACCGTCGCTGTCCAGATAGGTCTCGATGTCCAGGCAGTAGATGATGGCGCTCTTCCACCACAGGTCGCTCGTATCGGTAATCCTCATGGGTCCATCGAAGCCAGGTCAGGCGAACTCTGGCAAGACCCTTGAGCCGAACTCCTCGATGAAGGGCTGCTGGTGTTGGCCCACGAAGTGGAGGTAGATGTCGTCGAAACCGAGTGCTGCGTACTCCTGAATCCAGGCCACGTGCTGGGCCGGGTCGTCGGAGATGCGCACCGCACGGCGGACCTCGTCGACGGTGATGTGGGACGCCGCCACGTCGAAACCCTCCACGGTGGCGATGTCCCAGGTCAGGGGTGCGCCCACCGCGTTGCCCGCCCACTGCTCGTGGGCGATGTGCTCCGCCCTCTCCAAGCTGGGGGCCCAGCTGAGGTGCAGCTGGAGCGCGAGTCGGCCCCTCCCGCCGGCGCCCCGGTAGGCGTCGATGACCCGGCGGAGGGAGTCGTGGTCCTGGTTCACCGTGATGAGGCCGTCGGCCCACTGCGCGATGCGCGCGGCCGATTCAGCCGAGACGGCCGGGCCGATGAGCAGCGGCCGTTCCTCAGGCCGGTCCCAGATGCGCGCGCAGTTCACGGTGACCAGGCCGTCGTGGGAGACCTCCTCACCGTCGAGCAGGCGGCTGATGATGCTGACGCATTCGTCGAGGCGTTGTTCGCGAACCTCCTTGCGCGGCCAGACGTCGCCGGTGATGTTCTCGTTCATCGCCTCGCCGCTGGCGAGCGCCGTCCAGAAGCGGCCCGGGAACATGGAGGCCAGCGTGCCGATCTTCTGCGCCATGACGGCCGGGTGGTAGCGCTGGCCGGGGGCCGTGACGCAGCCGAACGTGAGCCCGGTGGTGGCGAGCGCCGCGCCCAGCCAACTCCACGTGTAGCCGGAGTGGCCCTGCGCCGTGGACCACGGCACGAAGTGGTCTGAGCACATGGCCATCTGGAACCCGGCCTGTTCTGCGAGTTGAACGTCGGTCAGGAGCTGGCCGGGGGCGATCTGCTCGTGGGAGGCGTGGAAGCCGAGTCGCGTCATGGCCTCTAGTCCAGCCCATCCGGGGCCATGGCGCAACGGTTTCGGCTACTTCAGGAGTGCCTCGCGGAGGGTGTCGAGGCCCACGGAGCCGAGGTCCAGGGCCCTGCGGTGGAACGACTTCACGTCGAACGCGTCGCCTCCCCGGGCCGCCGCCTCGTCGCGCGCCTGCTCCCACAGCCGCTGGCCCACCTTGTAGGACGGCGCCTGTCCGGGCCAGCCGAGGTAGCGGTCCAGTTCGAAGCGCAGGAACTCTTCGGCCATGTTGGCGTTGGCCTTGAAGAACTCCCAGGCCTTGGGCTCGTTCCAGGTGCCGCCGCCCCATTCCTCCGGCGCGTCCTTGCCCAGGTGGACGCCGATGTCGAGGACGACGCGGGCAGCGCGCATGCGCTGGGCGTCGAGCATGCCCATCCGGTCTCCGGGGTCGTCGAGGTAGCCGAGGTCCGCCATCAGGCGCTCCGCGTAGAGGGCCCAGCCCTCGCCGTGGCCCGAAACCCAGCACGCGAGCCGGCGCCAGCGGTTGAGGAGCGAGGAGCGGTAGATCGTCTGGCCCAGCTGGAGGTGATGGCCCGGGACGCCCTCGTGGTAGACGGTGGTCTTCTCGCGCCAGGTGCCGAAGCGCTCGACGCCCTCGGGCACCGACCACCACATGCGGCCGGGGCGGGAGAAGTCGTCGGAGGGGGCGGTGTAGTAGATGGCACCGGTGTTGCTGGGGGCGATCATGCACTCGAGCCGGCGCACCGGGGCGGGGATGTCGAAGTGGACGTCCGCCAGTTCGGCGACCGCCTGGTTCGAGGTCTCCTGCATCCAGCGCTGGAGGGCGTCCACGCCGCGGAGCTGGCGGTTGACGTCGTCGTCGAGGCGCGCCATGGCCTCCTCCGGTGAGGTGCCCTCGCCGTAGAGCTGGAGGGCGACGTCGTCCTGCTCGGCGACGATGCGGTGGAGCTCTTCGCGGCCCCACTCGTAGGTCTCGTCGAGGTCGACACGGGCGCCCAGGAAGTAGCGCGAGAACCGCTCGTAGCGCTCCCGGCCCACGGCGTCGTCCTTCGGGGCGCGGGGGGCGAGCTCACGCAGCGCCTCGGCGAGCCGGCCGTAGGCCCCGCGGGCGACATCAGCGCTACGGAGCAGCGAGGCGGAGGCGGCGTCCGGCACCTGCGCGCCCTCGGCGAAACGGGTCCAGAAAGAACCGCCGCCGGCGAGCTCCTCTGCCTGCTTGACGCCCAGCTCGATCTGGCGGAGCGCAGGGAACGGGCCGTCGGCGTGGGTAGCCGCGTGGCGGAGCGATTCGATGTAGCCGTCCACCGCTGTCGGCACGGTGGCCATGCGCTGGTCGATGACCTCCCACTGTTCGAGGGTGTCCGTGGGCATCAGGTCGAAGATGTCGCGGATGCCCTGCAGCGGCGAGGCGAGGTTGTTGAGCGTGGCGTAGCTCTCGCCGGCGTCGTGGAGTTCGAGTTCGAGGCCGAGCCGCTCGTTCATGGCGGCGGCGGTGACCTCGTCGATCGCATCCTGCGGGGCGGTCTGACGCACCTTCGCGAGCGTGGCGCGCGTGGCGTCGGCGAGGGCGTCGAGGCCGGCCGGGGAGAAATCATCGAGGAGATGGTCCTGGCCGGGGATGCCCCAGTTCGTCGCGGCGATGGGGGAGAGCTTGGCCAAGGTCTCGACGTAGTCGTCGGCGATCTGGTCCAGGGGCGAGCTTGGTCGCGCGGGCGTTTCTGTCATGGATCCGACGCTAGCACCGGCCTCTGACCGCCCGGCGGGGGATCCTCACGGCTCAGGCGTCGGTGAGCATGTCCTTGACGAGCGGGACCACCTCGGTGCCGTAGAGCTCGATGGAGCGCAGGATCGCCTCGTGGGAGAGACGGCCGGCGGACACCTTGAGCTGGTAGCGGGTGGCGTCGAGTGCCTTCATGCCGTCGGCGATCTTGCGGGCCACGGTCTCCGGAGAACCCACCGCCATGGAGCCGTGGGCGGCCTCGTGCTCGAAGTGTTCCCGGCCCATCTGGCCCCAACCGCGCTCACCGCCGATGCGGCGGCTCTGCTCGAGCCACGCGGGGTAGAGCTGCTCCAGAGCCTCCTCGTCCGTCGGCGCCACGTGACCGTACGTGTGGTAGCCCACGGGCTGCGGCGCCTTACCCAGTTCCTCGAGGGCCCGACGGTGCAGTTCGGCGAACGGCGCGAACCGGGCGGTGGGACCGCCGATGATGGCCAGCATGAGCGGCAGGCCGTGCGACGCGGCACGCACCACGGACTGGGGGCTGCCTCCCACGGCGACCCACGTCTTGAGCGGCCCGTCGGCCAGGGTGGGGAAGAGCTCGACGTCCTTGAGGTTCTGGGTGAGCTTGCCCTGCCACGTGTTGATGCCGCCTTGGACGAGTTGGGCGAAGAGGGCGAGCTTCTCCTCGAAGAGCTCCTCGTAGTCGGCCAGGTTGTAGCCGAACAGGGGGAACGACTCGGTGAAGGAACCGCGCCCCACCACGATCTCGGCCCGGCCGGAGCTGATGGCGTCCAGGGTGGCGAAGCGCTCGAACACGCGCACCGGGTCGTCGGAACTGAGGACCGTGACGGCGGAGGCCAGCTTGATGTGCTGGGTGCGGGCGGCGATGGCCGCGAGCACCATCTCCGGCGAGGACACGGCGAAGTCGTCGCGGTGGTGCTCGCCGATGCCGATGGCGTCCAGGCCCACCTGGTCGGCGAGGATCCCCTCATCGACGACGTTGCGCACGACCTGGTCGTGCGGCAGCAGCGTGCCGTCGGCGGCTGCCGTGACGTCGCCGAAGGTGTCGATGCCGAATTCAAGCGTTTCGAGGTCCATGCCTACTCCAACAATGTTTAGGGTTCAACTATTCCCGGAGTCTAGCCGATCAAGCGCCGGTGACCTTGGCGGGCTCCCTGGACTCCTTTAGACTCGGCGCTGGCGACCCGCCCCGGACGACGGATCAGTACCCGGTGAAGACAAGACTGGCCCCCTCGCGTGAGGGCAGTGCAGAAGGAGTTGTGTCTTCATGGATTGGGTCATCCTGCTCGCCTCCGGTGTGATGGAGGCCGTCTGGGCCACCGCGCTCGGCCGCTCGAACGGGCTCCGGCGCCCCCTGCCCACCATGGTCTTCGTGGTGGCGTCCGTCCTCAGTCTCATCGGCCTCGGGGTGGCGCTCGACACGCTGCCGACGGGCACGGCCTACGCCGTCTGGACCGCCACCGGCGCTTCGCTCACCGTGATCTGGGCGATGGCCACGGGCGCGGAGCCGGCCAGCATCAAGAAGGTCCTGCTGCTGGTGGGCATCGTGACGTGCGTCGTGGGCCTGAAGGTGGTGGCGTGATGCGGCTGCCGCAGTCCTGGGCCTGGCCCGTCCTGCTGGTCAGCGCCGTCCTCGAGGCGGTGTGGGCCAACGCGCTGTCGGCCAGCCAGGGTTTCGGGAGGCTCGGGCCCACCGTCGTGTTCCTCGTGGCGGTGGCACTGTCCACCGTCGGCCTCGGGTTGGCGATGAAACACATCCCTACAGGGACGGCCTATGCGGTGTGGACCAGCCTCGGGGCGGTGCTCACCGTGACCTACGCCACCCTGACCGGCCAGGAGCAGCTGTCCTGGCAGAAGGCGCTGTTCCTGGCCGGCATCATCGCGTGCGTGGTGGGCCTGAAGCGGATGGATCGGGACAGCCCCCACTGAGGAGATCCTCGCCGCCGGCCGATGGGCACTGCTCCGGGCTGGCATTCTTGGAAGCCCAGCCACTGAGAAGGCACCCATGAAGCGACGCACGTTCCTCGCTGTTGCCGCAGGCAGCACCGTGGTCTCGTGCGCGCCCGGCTCCCATCAGGAACCGACTGCCAGCACCCAGCCCGTTGCCGTCGCCGACCCTGATATCGCGTCGCTCGGCGACCTCACGTTGACCGTGTGGGACCAGGAGGTCCGCGGGGGTCAGAACGCCACGATGGAGGCCTTGAACGAGGGCTTCCAGGACGCGTTCCCCAACGTGACGATCCGGCGACTGTCGCAGTCCTTCGACGACCTCCGCAAGCAGGTCACACTCGCGCTCTCCGGCAACGATGTGCCCGACGTGATGCAGGTCAACAACGCCCGGGCCGACATGGGGGCCTTCGTCCGTGCGGGTCAGATCCTCGACCTCTCCGGGTTCGCGGCCGCCTACGGCTGGGACGACCGGTTCACCGGCTCGGTGCTGGGCAAGATGCGCTACTCACCAGATGCGGTCAGTTTCGGGGAGGGGAACCTCTACGGACTGCCGCAGACGGGGGAGATCGTCGGGTTGTACTACCGGCAGGCGACCCTGGACAGGCTCGGCGGCGAGGCCCCCGGAACGTGGGAGGGCTACTTCGCCCTGCTCGACGCGGCGCGCGGCGACGGCCTGCAGCCGATGGTGCTCGGCAACCTGGACAAGTGGCCCGCCCTCCATGTGTTCGGGCCGCTCCAGGCCGCCTACCTGCCCACGGACGACATCATCAAGCTCGGCATGGGCAACTCGGGGGCCAGTTGGACCAGCGCCGCGAACCTCGAGGCGCTCACGAAGTTCGCCGCCTGGGGTGCGGAGGACTACCTGGGTGACTCGCCCAACGGCACGGACTACGACTCGGCCTGGCTCCACTTCGCCGAGGGCAAGGCTGCCTTCCTGCCGGCCGGGAGTTGGCTCGCCACCGACCTGCAGGATGCCGTGGGCGAGGGACTGCGCTTCATGGCTCCACCCATGGGCCTCGACGGTGCGCTGGCCACCACCGGGGGTACCGGCATTCCGTGGTCCATCCCGTCGAGGGCGGCCCATCCGGAGGTCGCGGCCGCCTATCTGGACTTCATCACCAACGAAGGGGCCATGGAGACGGTCGCGGCAAACGGCGGGCTCCCCGTGCTAAGGGCAGGCGAGCTGGCGCCGGAGACCGGCGTGCTGCACGACGTTTTCGTGGAATTTGAGGCCGTGTCGCAGCGGGGCACGCTGTTGCCCTACCTCGACTACGCGACGCCCACCTTCGGCGACACCGCGGGCGCGGCCTTCCAGGAACTGATCGGCGGCCAGAAGGACCCCGAAGCGGTGGCCGAGGTCCTCCAGGCCGACTACGCGGCCTTCGTCAGCTGAACAGAGCCGTGATCAGGGGCGCCGCGGTGGTGCCGCCGCTGTCGCCGACCTCCACGAACGCCGACACCGCCACCTTGTCGTTGTAGGCGATCATCCACGCGTGCGTCTGCTGGTTGCCCGTCGGTCCCCACTGGGCGGTGCCCGTCTTGGCGCCGATCATCTTGCCCTTCAGGGACTGCGCGGTGCCGGTGTCCACCGTCGCCTTCATCATGGCCTGGAGGCTCTGCGCCTCGGCGGCCGCCAGCGGAGCGGCCGTCGGCGACGCCTGGTGGCCCTTGACGAGCCACGGCACGACGGTGCGGCCGGCGCCGACGGAAGCGGCCACCGCCGCCATGCCCAACGGCGACATCGTGATCTGGCCCTGACCGATCATCGACGCGGCCCGGTCGATCCGGTTGCTGGGGGCCACCGTGCCGAAGTTCGACGTGAACCCGGCGTCGTAATCGGTGCCCACGCCCAGCGACCCTGCGGCCGCGGCCAGCTGGTCTGAGGTGACGGTGTCTGCGGCCGTGACGAACGCGGTGTTGCACGAGTACTTGAAGGCGTCCATCAGCGTGATGGCACCGGTGCGGCTGTAGCCGGTGTAGTTGCCGAAGGTGTAGGTGTCGATGGCGAGCGTGGGTGGGCATTGCACCGTCGACGACGGCGACAACCCGTTGCGCAGCATCGCCAGCGACGAGACGACCTTGAAGGTGGACCCCGGAGCGAACTTGCCGAACGTCGCGTGGGGGTAGGTGCCGCCCGACGGCGACTGTGCCGCCGCGAGCAGCCCGCCGTCGGCCAGGTTGATCACCACGAGCGACGCGAGACCGGGCTGCGCCGCGAGGACCGCTTCGGCCTTTGTCTGCAGGTCGCGGTCCATGCTGAGGTCGATGCCTTCGCTGACGGATGTGTCCTGGAGGAACAGCGGTCGGGGTTCCATGGGGGTGGGTGACGGTGACTCGCCCTCCTTCGCGGCCCGCGATACCAGGTCCACCCGGATCAGGGGCACGCCGCGGAGTTGCTCGTCGTAGCGCAGTTGCAGGCCGGAGATGCCCACGCGGTCGTTGACGGTGAGCTTCCCCCCGGACTTCTCGATCATCTCCGCGGTGGGCTCCCCGATCGCGCCCAGGATGGGTGCGGCGAACGTCGAGCTGGGGCCCAGCACCGCGCGGATCTCGCGCACGAGCCTGCCCGGCACATCGGCGACCCCGGCGGGGATCTCCGACTGCGGCAGCGTCTTGGCGATCACGAAGGCCTTCGGCCCGCCGCCCAGCACCTTGGCCGTGAAGGCCTCCGCGTCGGCGCCCAGGAGGGTGGCCAGTTGGGTGGCGGAGGTGGCCCATTCGGCTTCGGCCAGCGCCGCCTTGTCGATGCCCACCTCGTAGAGCGCGCGCTCCTCGACCAGGGCGAGGCCGGTGTTGTCGTTGATGGGCCCCCGCTTGGCCTCCTCCTGCGTGAAGCGCAACCTCGTCGACCCCGTCAGCTCCGGGTGCGCCAACGTCGGCGACCACTCGAGCACCCACTGGTCGTCGCGCAGCGTGAACGCGGCAGGCGTGGCGTAGGTCCAGCCTTCCACGCCCAGCGGGTACGTCACCGTCAAGGTGCCGACGGCGCCCTCACCCTGGTAGGTCAGCTCGCCCGGTTCGAACGTGGGGTAGATGCCGTCCATGCCGGCGAAGATCGTTTCGAGTTCGGCCTGCGCCGCGGCGTTGCTGGCCGACATCGTGAGCTTGGAGACATCCCTGGCCGTCAGTGCGGCGGCCACCTCCGCCAGGACGGAGTCTGCGGCGGGCAGGTCACCGGCAGGGCTTGCCGCCGTCGGCGACTCCTGCGGCTGGGGCGACTCCCCGTCGGTGCCCGGGGCGCAGCCCGAGGCGAGTAGGACGGCGGTCAGTGCCGCGGCCAGCAGTCGACGCATAGGGGACCTCCTCTTCGGCGCCACCCCAGGCTACCCAAGGGTGACGTCAGCCCTCGCAGAACGCGCGGTGGCTTCCGGCGTTTCCGGGCGGGCCGTGCCGGACGGTAGACTTGATGAGTCATCGACGTTGGCCCTGAAGGGTACCGATGGCAGAAACCCCGTTTTCTCGCCAGTCAGGAGCTTTTGCGTGTCGACAAACGTGCCCCTCTGGGTCTGGGCGATCACTCTGGTCGCCATTCTGGCCCTTCTCGCGTTCGACTTCTTCTTCCACGTGCGTCAGGCGCACGAACCCACCCTCCGCGAGGCCACCATCTGGTCGGCCTTCTATGTGGGGGTGGCGATCCTCTTCGGTGTCATCCTGCTGGTCTTCGGTGGCACCACCATGGGCGTGGAGTACTTCTCCGGCTATCTGCTGGAAAAGGCGTTGTCAGTTGACAACCTCTTCGTGTTCCTGGTGATCATCTCCAGCTTCGCAGTGCCCCGCGCGGACCAGCAGAAGGTGCTGCTGTTCGGCATCGTCTTCGCGCTGATCGCCCGCTCGGCCTTCATCTTCGCCGGCAAGGCGATGATCGACAACTTCACCTGGACCTTCTACCTCTTCGGCCTGATCCTCATCGTGACGGCCGGCAAGCTGCTGGCGCCGGAGAAGGAAGACTCGGAGGCGGACAACTTCATCATCCGCCTGGCCAAGCGCTACCTCCACACCACGGACCACTACGACGGCGACAAGCTCTTCACCATGGAGAACGGCCGCCGGGTCCTCACCCCGATGCTGCTCGTGATGGTGGCCATCGGCGGCACGGACATCCTGTTCGCCCTGGATTCCATCCCCGCCATCTACGCGGTCACCACCAACGTGTACATCGTGTTCGCCGCCACCGCGTTCTCGCTGATGGGTCTGCGTCAGCTGTACTTCCTCATCGACGGGCTGCTGGACCGCCTCGTCTACCTGAAGTACGGCCTGTCGATCATCCTCGGCTTCATCGGCGTCAAGCTGGTGCTCGAGGCGCTGCACACCAACGCGCTGTTCTTCATCAACGACGGTGAGCCTGTCAACGTGTTCACGTTCGACGCGTACACGTCGCTGCCCGTCATCGTCGGCGTCCTGACCCTCACCGTGGTCGCGTCGCTCGTCTCGCCCAAGGGCAAGCTCATGGCCGCCGTCCGCCGCGTGGACCGCCTGGCCCACGGCTACCTCAACCACGATTACGAGGGTGAGCCGGGTGAGCGCACCGCCAAGTACGAAGAGATGCTGGCAGCGCAGAACGCCCTCATGCGCTTCGACCGCGACAAGGTCGACGCCATGATGGAAGAGGTCGGTGCCAACTGGTCCGTCGAGAAGGCCGAGCGCGCGCACGCCGAGGCCAGCGGCTACTGACGTGCAGCTGATCAGCGCCCTCAGGCGACTCTGGCGCCACGCAGCCTTCCGTCGGCTGCTGACCCTGCGGATCCTGAGCCAGGCTGCTGACGGCACACTCCAGGTGGGGATGGCCAGCTACATCCTGTTCTCCCCACAGTCGCAGGCCAGCGCCTGGGCGATCGCGGGTGTGCTGGCGCTCACCCTGCTGCCGTTCACCGTGATCGGCCCGTTCGTGTCGCCGCTGCTGGACCGCTGGTCACGACGCGACGTCGCCCTCTACTCGGACCTCACCCGTGCGGTCCTCGCCGCCACCATTGGCGTGATCATCGCCACGGGGGCCACGACGGGGGGCTGGGCCGTCGTGCTGTTCGGCGCCCTGCTGGTCGCGATGAGCATCAACCGGTTCATGCTGGCCGGGCTGTCGGCCGGGCTGCAGCACACCGTCGAGCAGGACGAGTACCTCACGGCGTCGTCGATCGTGCCGACGGTGGGGCCCATCGGGGTCGTCATCGGCGCGGTCGCCGGCTTCGCCGCCCGGTTCGCGCTCGGCGACGCGCTGGGGGCCAACAGGGCCGATGCCATGGTGTTCGGGTTGTCGGCGGTGATGTTCGTCGGCTCGGTGCTGGTGTGCCGCGGTTTCCACCGCGACGCCCTCGGCCCCGCCCCCGTTGACCCAGCCGCTGGCGGCGTGGGTTCCACCGTCGTCAGGCGGCGTTCGACCACGGAGGTGGTGGCCGGCCTGGCAGATGCCGCCCGCCATCTGCGCACCCGTCCCGTCGCGCTCCTGGCGCTGCTGTTGATGGCCGCCACACGGCTGCTGTTCGGCCTGCTCAGCGTCGCGGTCATCCTCGCCGCCAGGCACCTGTGGCACCCTTCGGACCGCCCGGAACTGGCGCTCGCCGACCTGACGGTCTGGGGCCTGGCCACCGGCGCCGGCTTCATCCTGTCGGCACCCGTGGTGCCCGTCATGGTGCGGTGGCTGGGGCTGCGTCGCACCTCGATCGCGGTGCTCCTGCTCGGCACGGCCACCTCGGCGGCGTTGGCCATCAGCTCCGCGAAGCCCGTGGTCTTCGTGACCAGCTTCTTCGTCGGCCTGGCCGTCCAGGCATTCAAGGTCTGTGTGGACACCATCGTCCAGTCGCACGTGGAAGAGCAGTACAAGGGTCGCGTCTTCACCTTCTACGACATGCTCTTCAACGCCGCGTTCGTCACCGCTGGGGTCGTGGCTGCCTTCGTGCTGCCCACCACGGGGCTGTCGACTGCGGCCTTCCTCGGCATCGGGGTGGGTTACGTGGCCTGTGCAGCGGTGCTGTTCGGGGCAGGGGCGCGTCTGGGGCACGCCACGTTCGAACGCGGGACGGAAGACCTCACGCGCGCGTCCTGAACGCCGGTGTCAGTCTGTCGCCTCAGCCCACAGCTCGCGGCGACGCGCGGCCTGCCGACGGTCCACCGCCCCCACCACCACGCAGGCCAGGGTGATCAACCCGACGAGCCACAACAGTTTGCGCATCATGGCCGCCAATCTACCCGGCCGGCCCTGTGTCCCGCGGCTGCTCACCAGCCGCGGGCGATCCAGTCAGCGAGCTGCGGGCGCTCGGCCCCGATGGTGGTGGAGGGCCCGTGCCCGGTGTGGACCACCGTCTCGTCGGGCAGCGTGAAGAGCCGCTCGGAGATGGACCCGATGATCTGTTCGAAGCCGGAGTAGCCCCAGCGCGTGGCGCCCGGGCCGCCCTCGAAGAGGGTGTCGCCGGTGAAGACGCAGCCGAGATCCTCCGCCACCAGAGACACCGCCCCGGGCGTGTGGCCCGGGGTGTGCCGCACCTCCAGCTCGGTCCCCGCGACGGCGAGGCGCTCGCCGTCGAGCAGCGGGTTGAAGTCGTCGCCCGGGTGCTCCTGGTCCCAGAGGAACCGGTCTGCCTCGTGGAGCCGGATGGGCGGGTTTCCCACCTGGGGCGCGAAGTCCAGCACCGCCCCGACGTGATCCCAGTGCCCGTGTGTCAGCACGATCTGCGTGACGCGCCGCCCGCCGACGAGTTCGACGACGGCCGAGGCGTCGTGGGCAGGGTCGATGACGATGGCCTCGGTGTCGTCGCCCACCAGCCACACGTTGTTCTCGAAGCCCTGGCCGGAGGCGGTCACCAGGTGTTCGACGCGGGCGCTCACGCCCCGGTCCCGATCGGCTCGACGAAGGCCTGCGAGGCGAGGGTGATGAGCCGCTTCGATTCCTCGTTGTAGCCGATCTGGCGGGGGGAGTAGTGCAGTGTCTCGAGGATCTCCAGCGCATCGGCGACAGGGACGGTGAACCGCACGCCGGCGCGGGCGGCGGCCTGCTCGGCGACCTCCAGGTACATGGGCAGCAGCCCGGCGCGGGTGGCGCGCAGCCGCTCGCCGAACTCGGGCACCCGCGCGGCCCGCAGCGACAGTTCCACCTCCGTCGCATGCAGTGCGGGGGACAGGTGCGCCACGTCGAGGATGGCCGTGACGATGCTGTCCGCCGGGATCTCGTCGGGCATGGTGGCCAGCGCGTCCCGGATCCGGGCCGACGCCTCCTCGGCCACGGTCTGGGCGATCTCGATGCAGAGGTCGTCCTTGCTGGAGAAGTTCGAGTAGAAGGCCCCGCGCGTGAAGCCGGCCGCCTCACACACCTGCTCGACGCTGGTGGCGTCAATGCCACGGGTGCCGAACTCGCTGATGCCGGCCTCGACGAGGCGGGCGCGCGTGGCCCGTCGTCGGGCTGTGTCCAAGACCGTCATGTTGCTCACTTTCGCGACGGGTACAGGAATGTATTGAAATCGGTACACCGATGTATCCTGATGCCGGTACACCAGAGGATAGGGCAATCTCATGTCAGCTTGGCTTTACGCCGTCGGCAAATGGTGCTTCCGGCGCCGCCTCACCGTGCTCGCCATCTGGCTGGCGGTCCTCCTGGGCCTGGGCGGCGCGGCCGCGGCCTGGTCAGGGAGCTTCAACAACGACTTCGACATCCCCTCCTCCAACTCCCAGGAGGCGTTGGAGAAGCTGAGGATGACGTTCCCGCAGGGTGCCGCCTTGTCGGCCATGGCGGTGATCGTGCTCCCCGAGGGCGAGTCGGTCGAGACCTACCGGCCCCAGATCGAGGACGCTGTCGCCAGCTTCGCCGCGCTCGACGAGGTGGAGGCTGACGGTGCCACCTCGCCCTGGAATGAGTTCGTGGACGGACTCATCTCCGACGACGAACGCGCGGCGCTGATCCAGCTGAGCCTCGGGTTCTCCGGAGTGACCCCGACCGCCGACGACCTGGCGCCCATCACCGAGGTGGCCGACGCCCTGCAGGCGGAGCTGCCGCCGGGCAGCGAGGTCGCGATGGGCGGCGAGGCCTACAACATCGAACTGCCCGCGCTGAGCCTCATCGAGATCATCGGCCTGGTGGTGGCCCTCATCGTCCTCACCGTGGTGCTGGGATCCCTCGTTGCTGCGGGACTGCCGCTGCTGACCGCCATCATGGGCGTCGGCATCACCACGGCGCTCATGTTCCTGCTGACGTCGGTCTTCGCCATCAACTCCACCACGCCCATCCTCTCCGTGATGCTCGGCCTCGCCGTCGGCATCGACTACGCCCTCTTCATCCTGTCGCGGCACCGCGACCAGTTGCGCCAGGGCCTCGAGCCGCAGGAGTCGGCCGGCCGCGCCGTCGGCACCTCCGGGTCGGCCGTCGTGTTCGCCGGCCTTACCGTCTTCATCGCGCTGCTCGGCCTGTCCGTCGCCAACATCCCGTTCCTGACCGTGATGGGCATCTTCGCTGCACTCGGCGTGGCCCTGGCCGTCGCCGTCGCGCTGACCCTGCTGCCCGCGCTGATGGGGTTCATGGGCGAGAAGATGCGCCCCCGGGAACGCGCGCCGAAGGCCAGGAAGAAGTCCCGTTCCGGGACGGGTGCCTTCGCCTGGTGGGTGGGCGTCACCACCAAGCACCCGGTGGCCACCATCATCAGCGTCGTGGTGCTGCTCGGTGCGTTGACGATTCCGACGGTGGGGCTGCAGGTGTCGCTGCCCAACGCCGGCCAGCAGCGCGCGGAACAGCCCGCGCGGATCGCCTACGACCTCATGGCGGAGCACTTCGGCGAGGGCGTCAACGGCCCGCTCGTCGTGACCGCCGACATCATCGGCTCGACGGACCCCCTCGGCGTCATGGCCGACCTCAAGGCCGACATCGAGCGGATGGACGGCGTCGCCTCCGTGCCGCTGTCCACCCCCAACCCCAACGCCGACACGGGCCTCATCCAGGTGGTCCCCACCACCGGCCCGGACGACCCCGCGACCGCCGTCCTCGCCCGCGCGCTGATGGACCGACACGACGAGTGGCTGGCCGAGTACGACGTCAACACCAACGTCACCGGCATGACCGCCGTCCAGATCGACATCAGCGACAAGCTCACCCAGGCGCTGCTGCCGTTCGGGCTGCTGGTGGTCGGCCTGTCCCTGGTACTCCTGGCCGCAGTGTTCCGCTCGGTGTGGGTTCCGGTGAAGGCGACGGTGGGCTACCTCCTCAGCGTCGGCGCGGCGTTCGGTGCCACCACTCTGGTGTTCAACCACGGCTGGCTCAAGGAGTTGGTCAACCTCGAGCGCGGCATGCCGGTCATCTCGTTCCTGCCCATCCTGCTGATGGGCATCCTGTTCGGCCTCGCCATGGACTACGAGGTGTTCCTCGTCAGCCGGATCCGTGAGGAGTACGTGCACGGCAAGAGCGCGCTCGACGCCATCCGCAGCGGCTTCGTCGCCTCAGGGCCGGTCGTGGCCGCTGCGGCCGTGATCATGTTCGCCGTGTTCGCGTTCTTCGTCCCCGAAGGCATGGGGCCGATCAAATCGATCGCGTTCGCGCTGGCCGTGGGCGTCGCTGTGGACGCGTTCCTGGTCCGCATGACGCTGGTGCCGGCCGTGATGACGCTGCTCGGCGACCGCGCCTGGTGGCTGCCCGCGTGGCTGGACCGCCTGCTGCCCACCTTCGACGTGGAGGGCGAGGTGCTCTCCAAGGAGATGGCGCTCAAGGAATGGCCCGGCGACGGGTCGGCGCTGCACGCCGAAGACCTTGAGGTGGAGGGCATCGTCGAGCCCCTCACCCTGTGGCTGATGCCCGGCCAGGTGGCCGGAGTCGTCGGCCCCGTCGGCGCCCGCACCGGCGCCCTCCTGGCGCTGGGCGGCAGGCTCCAGACCACCGGTGGCCGAGCCCGGGTGGCCGGCGCGTTGCTGCCCGAAGGGGCAGGCCGGGCCCGCCGTCGGGTGACCTACCTCGACCTCGCCCATGTCGAGGACGTGGCCGCCGCGCTGGAGAGCACCCGTCCGGCCACCGTCGTGATCGTCGACTCCGTCGACGTGGTGACCCCGGGCGCCGCGCGGGACGCCCTCGACCAGCTCATCCAGAACACCCGTGCGCGGGGCGCCGTCCTCCTGGGCGCCGCCAGCGCGGAGCACCTCATCGACCTGACCCCCGACGGCGTGCTGAACGTCGCCACCCCCCTGCACGAGGAGACAAGGGCATGAGAAACACCCGCCCCACCCCTGCACAGATCGTCGCGATGGCGCTTGTGCCGCTGCTGGCCGCAGGCCTGCTGCTCGGCCTGATCGGCCGTGGCGGCGAGAGCCGCATCGAGGCCGCCGTCGTGAATCTCGACCAGGCGGTCACCGTCGGCGACCAGTACATCCCCATGGGCCGCCAGCTCGCGGCCGCCATGCTCGAGCGCGAAGGCGACAACATCAGCTGGACCCTCGCGGACGCGCCCAGCGCCACCGAGGGCCTCAGGTCCGGCAGGTTCTCCGCCGTCGTGACCATCCCGGAGAACTTCTCCGCCAACGCCACGTCCTGGTCCGAGAACGACGCGGCCAAGGCCGAGCAGGCTGGCATCCAGGTGGCGGTCAGCGACAACGCGCCGGTCACGGACGCCCAGGTGGCCGAGCAGATCGCCCGCATGGCCACCGACACCATCAACGCGCAGCTCACCGAGGGGTACCTCGACGGCATCTACGTGGGCTTCAACACCGTGGGCGAGCAGTTCGGCACCATCGTCGACGGCGTCTCCGAGTTGGAGGACGGCGCCTCGCAGCTGTCCGACGGCGCCCAGCAGTCGGCCGACGGCGCCGCCCAGCTCAACGACGGCATGACGCTACTCAAGGACAACGGCGGCAAGCTGGCCGACGGTGGCTCGCAGCTCGCGGAGGGCGTGGGCGACCTCGCCGTGGGCGTCGGCGCCCTGAACACAGGCGCCGGCCAGCTCGCCTCGGGAGCCGACCAGTTAGCCGACGGCGTGGACCAGTTCGCCGGTCAGGCGCCCCGCCTCGTCGACGGCGCCGAACAGTTGGCCGACGGCGTCGAGCAGTTCTCGGGACAGGCGCCGGCCCTCGTCGACGGCGTGACGCAACTGGCGGACCAGGGTGGGCAGTTGCTCGCCGGGCTCCCCGAGTTCGCCGAGGGTTCCGCCGCAGTGGTCGGCGGGGTCGACCAGCTCAGCGACGGCCTCAGCCAGATCATCACCGGCATCGAGAACCAGCCGGTCGACACCGCGGAGCTCGATCTGTTGGCCCAGGGCGCCCGCGCCACCGCCGACGGCGCTGCCGGGCTCAGCGGCGGCCTCGCCCAGGCGGACCAGGCCCTGCAGGGCTATGCCTCCGGCGCCGTGCCCATGCCCGCCGAGGTCGCGGCGGTCGCAGACCAGATCGCGCAGGCCTTCACGTGCCCGGTGGAGGATCCGGCCACGTGCGAGATGCTCCGCCAGACGTTCGCGGCCGGCGCTGCCGCCGGCGTGCAGGGCGGGTTCCAGGCCGGCACCGGCGCGGGTTCGGCCGCGCTCAACACGCCAGACCCGCAGAGCGGGCTGTCGCTGGTGGGCGGCGCGGGCCAACTCGCCGGCGGCGCCGACGCGCTGGCTGACGGGGTCGACACCCTTGTCGCCGAACTGCCGACGCAGACCGCCGAGCAGATGGCCGTCCTCAGCGGCGCCCTCACGCAGGTGCGTGACGGCGCTGACCAGATCGTCACCGAGGCCCAGCCCCTCGTCGACAACGCCCCCCTCATCGCGGACGGCGCCACCCAGTTGAACGGCGGGCTCCAGCAACTCAAGGGGCAGATCGGCGCGCTGCCGACCGGAGTCACGCAGTTGGCCGACGGCGCCCGCAGCCTGGCAGACGGCATCGCCCAACTCCCGGCCGGTGTGCAGCAGTTGCAGACCGGCGCCCGCGGCCTGGCTGACGGGGCCTCGGGCCTCGCCAGCGGCGTGGGGCAGCTCGACTCGGGCGCCCAGCAGCTGCAGACCGGCGCCGAGGAATACGTCTCGGGCGTCGGCCAGTACACCACCGGCGTGCGCTCGGCGGCCGAGGGAACCGACGCGCTCAGCGGCGGGCTCAGCCAGCTGTCGTCCGGCGCCGGCCAGCTCTCTGACGGTCTCGAGCTGTTCAACACCGAGCTGACGAAGGGCGCCGAGGAGCTGCCCAGCTACTCGGCCGAGGACCGCAAGCAACTGTCCAGCGTCGCCGCGTCGCCGGTGGCCGAGGAGAAGGATTTGATCACGCCCACCGAGGTGGGTTCCACGGCGCTGCTGATCGTGGCCGGCCTGTGGCTCGGCGCCCTGGCGGCGTTCGCCTTCTGGCGTCCCGTGCCGCGCAACGTCGTCAGCTCCCGTGCAGCGAGCATCGTGCTCTGGGGCCGCACGGTGTGGCTGCCTCTGGTGCTCGTCGTCGGCCAAGGCCTCGTGCTGGGACTCATCGGTTCGGTCGTGCTGGGCCTGGGCGTGGGCACGGCCGCGGTCCTCGTGTTGCTGATGATGCTGTTGGGCGGCTCGTTCGCGTTGGCCAACCACGCCCTGGCCGGTTGGCTGGGCAACATCGGGCGGTTGATCTCCGGGCTGCTGCTCGTCGTGACGGTGG
This sequence comes from Tessaracoccus sp. ZS01, assembly GCF_022342445.1. NCBI lineage: Bacteria > Bacillati > Actinomycetota > Actinomycetes > Propionibacteriales > Propionibacteriaceae > Tessaracoccus > Tessaracoccus sp. ZS01. Next base: position 78,713 of record NZ_PQFE01000009.1, read on the forward strand.
GCCTCGGCCTCTCCTCCGCCGTCGGCTGGCTCTCGCCGATCGGCGCGGTGTCGCCGCTGCAGAACGGTTTCGAGCTGGTCCGCACCCACATGGCGGACGGCACCGGCGAGGTGGGCCTGGCCTCCGTCGCGCTCCTGCTCGGCGTCGTCGCCCTCACCTTCTCGGTGACGGCGATCGCCGCCAAGCGTCGTCTGACCCCCGCGCAGTTCCGGGCGGCCCACGCCGGCTGATACTCCAACCAGGTGGGCGTACGGGCCCCCGCCACCGGCGGATCAACGGTGTGTGACGTGACCCGAACGGCTGGTTAACTTGTCAACGGTCTATGCCCGGAGGAGATGGCCATGGGTGACGCTGACAAGGCGTGGGAGCAGCTGATGAAGCGGGCCGCCGAGGGCGGTTTCGCCGGGCTGCGCGCAGATTCAGACGACGAGATCGACGACACAGACCTGGGCGAAGCGCCCATCAACCCCAACTCCACCGGAGCCAAGGGCAAGAAGGGCGCCGGCGGCCCGGCGATGATGCCGCCCATGATGGGCGGCCCGGGCGGCGCGGGCCGCCCCGGCGCGCCCGGTGGCGTGGCCCCCGGAGACATGGCGGGCGTCATGGGTGGCGGGATGATGCGAGGCGCCCCCGGCGCGGCCGGAGCCGGCTTGCCCGGTGGTGCCACGTCGATGGGCGGCGGCCTCGCCGGAGGCGGCGCGGGCGCCCCCGCGATGGGCGGCGTGCCCGGTGGTCCGGGTGGCCCCATGGCAGCGGGCCTCGGCCCGGACGGGACCGGCCCCGGAGACCCTGGCCACGTCCTGCGGCCCGGTGACCCGGGCTATGTGCCCCGTCCGGGTGATCCGGGCTATGTTCCCGGCCCCGGGGAGCCGGGCTATTCTCCCCGCCCCGGGGAGTCCGGCTATTCGTTGCGTCCGGGTGATCCGGGGTACGTGCCGGGTCCGGGTGATCCGGGGTACGTGCCGCGTCCGGGGGATCCGGGCTACGTGCCGCGTCCGGGTGATCCGGGCTACGTGCCGCGCCCGGGTGATCCGGGCTACGTCCCCGGCCCGGGCGATCCGGGCTACGTCCCCGGCCCGGGCGATCCGGGCTACGTCCCACCGTCGCCCGGCTCAGAGGGTCCCTCGCCGTACCAGCCGCCGAGCTATCAGCCACCCTCCTATCCGGCGCCCTCATCCCCGCCCGCGTACCAGCAGCCCGGCGCCGAAGGTTCTGGGCAATACACGTCACCCAGTTACCCGACAGGCCCAGGGTCGTACTCACCGTCCGGCGGTGGCTCGGGCGGCGGCGGGGGCACCGGTGACTATCAGGTGGATCCGGCCCAGCTGGAGGCTGCGGCCCAGGAATGGGAGGAGCTGTCCGGCGAGATGGAGTCTGTGACGTCGACCCCGGTCCCCACCGAATTCGGTCTCGTGCCGGACCTCGGTGTGAACTCCCTGACGTCGTCCACCACTGACTGGTCCTCCGGGGCGGGCGGCGAGTACAACACCATCTCGTCGATGCTGCGGGCCTCGGCCAGCGACTACCGGGGCACGGAGCAGGCCAATGCCCAGCAGGCGAAGGGGATGATCTGATGATTCTGCCGATCGATCTCGTTGACGGGTTGTTCATCAGGCTGGGCGGCCAGCCGAGCGGATTCTCCCTGACCGAAGCGGAGGGCGTGGGGGCCCACCGGCTGGGGCCGGCCGTCGACGCGCTCAAGGCTGCCGTCGACGCCGCGGTGGAGGCGGATCGGAAGGACTCCGTGAACTGGTGGGACGAGTTCCTGTCGTTCGTGGAGCACGGCCTCTTCGGCTACCAGCAGGACCGCCGCGAGTTTGAGGCGAAGGGCGAGAAGATCATCCGGGATCTTCAGCGCGAGGTTGAGGCCGTTCGCGAGCAGATGACGGTCGTCCGAACGGAGGTGGGGCATGTCCCCGGCGACCTTGAGGCCGATGCGAGGCGGTGGCGGACCAAAGCCGAACAGGTGTCACAGGTGCGCAGCAGGATCACTTCACTGCGACAGATCCCCGGTTGGATCAGCGGCGCCAGCAGCAGTTACACGGCGCGCAGCATCGTGCAGGACGGCGCGACGGAGGAACTGCGGGGGTTGGCCACCAGCATGGCCAATGCGATCAGCCAGCTCGCGCTGTTCAACCGGGCCCTCTTCCTCGTGATGGAGCGGGAGATCAAGGCCACCACCCAGGCTGTCCAGAGTCTGCAGCCTGGCGCCAAGGGCTATCACTACCGACGGGTTGCCAACGCGCTCGATCTTCTGAGGGCGTTGCGGACGAACCTGCAGGACGCCCAGTTCGGACGCCCTGTCCGAGACAGCGCCGATGCGCTTGCCGGCAAGGTGACGGAATGCCTCTCGGCTCCTCAGCTGCTTCAGCCTGGCACGTGGCCCACAGGCGGTGGGCAGGCCTCTGTCCCGCCGGCCCCCACGGACTCGGTGCCGGATCCGGATGAGGCAGAATCTCGGGTGGACGATCCGGCCGGCGCCCAGCAGCCCGGCGGAACCAACGACGGGGTGAAGAGGTAAGGAATGCGTGGAGCCGTTTCGATGGGATTGCGGTCCCTGGCCGCTTGCAGTGTCACGCTGTTGATCGTGAGCACCGGCTGCACCCCGGACGGCCCGGCACCCCCCAGCCCCACAGGGACTGTTGAGGCGTCGACAGCTGCTCCCTCGGCGACCCGGTCGTCCAGTGACCCGGCGGCCACTGGGTCGGTGCAGCTGGAGGAGTTGGGCGAAGACGAATACCCCACGACCGTCGGCGATTTCACCCTGAACTGGCTGCTCGGACAGCCGGTGTACGACGCCGGAAAATCGGATCGGATCGTTGTCGCGCCCTGGGCATGGAGTGAGCGGGCGGCCGAGTGGAGCGAGGGCCTCGAGAAGGGGCAGACAGAACTGCGCCCCGGTGTCTGGTGTTACGAGGCCAATGACGCGCAATGGTGCGTCGGGAACTCGGAGAGCGGTCGCCTCTTCCTCAACCGGGACATGTTTGACACCTTGACGCTGGAAGAACTCGCCGCCTGGACCGAGAGCTTCGTGGCGGAGGTTCCCTGACGTGACCGAATTCGACGACGACCTGGACCCGCTCGCGCCGCCACCTTACGGCGGCAATGAACCCGAGGAAGAGGCGATCGACGAATCCGACGGCGGGTTCTCAGACCGCGAAGGCATTGTGCGCCTCTGGTCTGAGCACGGCCGCCTCACCAAGGTGCGGCTGAGCCCCGTCTGGTTCCACAAGGTGCCGGACGCCGCGGCGTTGGAGGCCAGGTTCCGCGAGGCGCTGATGCTGTCGACCCTCCAGCTGGCGGCACCGCCAGAACCCGGCGCGGCTCCCGAGGAGCCCGAACTGCCCCGTGAAGTGCGCGAGCGTCTGCGCGACCTGCCCGCGCTCAGCCGTCGGTCACTGGTGTTGTTCGACCGCGTCGGCCGGGATCTCGACGCGCGGCATGCCGCAGCCCTGGCTGCGACCAGGGAGACGGAACCAGGGGCGCCGGCCAGGGGCCGCTCGAAGGGCGTCACCGTCATCCTCAACGGCGACGGTGGGGCGGAACGCATCATGTTCGATCCGAAGTGGCTCGATGATGCTCAGGTGGGGTCCATCTGCACCCACATCATGCTGGCGGCCGAACGGGCCTATGCACGCCACGATGAGGTCGAACGGCCACCCTCTGGGCTGGATGAACTGGCCCAGGAAAGAGACGTGTTGAGGACGGCCCTCCTCACCATGCTCAAACCTCGCGACAGTCGGCCCTGACAGGGTCCTCTGCCTCTTCCCCGTCGGCATCGACAGCATTTCATCACGCAGTTATGTGCACCGGTGTCTAACCGTTGTGCACAAGTGTGCATGGCTGTTGCAATGACGTGCAACATGCCCTTTGCTGGAGCAAACGCGTCTATGGAAGACGTCTATCTGACACTGCAGTCAGGAATGGAGAAATCATGGGAACCATCTTCCTCTCTGAGGCCGTTGGCTCGATGCTGCTGCTGCTACTCGGTGGTGGCGTGGTGGCCAACGCATTGCTCGCCAAGACGAAGGGCAACGGCCAGGGCTTCCTCTTCATCAACTGGGGCTGGGGTCTTGCGGTGTTCGCGGGCGTCCTCGCCTCCTACGCATCCGGTGGCCACATCAACCCCGCCGTCACCGTCGGCCTGCTCGTCAACGGCGCCGAGGAGATGGGTGGCGAACCCGTCTCCGTCGGCCTGGTGCTGGTGTACTTCGCCGGCCAGCTCGTCGGCGCCATGGCCGGCGCCGGCCTCGTGTGGCTGACGTACAAGCAGCACTTCGACACCGACACGGACCCCAACCTCAAGCTGGCCGTCTTCTCGACCGCACCTGAGATCCGCAACCCGCTCTGGAACCTCATCACTGAGGCCATCGGCACCTTCGTGCTCGTGTTCGTCGTCATCGCGGCCGGCAAGTTCACTGAGGCCGGCGGCGAAGGCCCGGCCAACCTCGGCTGGCTCGGCGCCCTCGGCGTGGCACTGCTCGTCGTCGGTATCGGTATCAGCCTCGGTGGCCCCACCGGTTACGCCATCAACCCCACCCGTGACCTCGGCCCCCGCATCATGCACGCCATCCTGCCCATCCCCGGCAAGCGCGACTCCGACTGGAGCTACGCCTGGGTACCGGTGGTCGGCCCCCTGATCGGTGGCGCCCTCGCGGGTCTGCTCGCGCTGGTCCTGCTCCCGCCGGTCGCCTGATCGCATCCATCCACCCTCACTGACGAGAAGGACTGAAGACACATGACTGACAAGTACGTACTTGCCATCGACCAGGGCACGACGAGTTCCCGTGCCATCGTTTTCGACCACAAGGGCACCATCGTGTCCGTGGGCCAGAAGGAGCACGAGCAGATCTTCCCCCGCGCCGGCTGGGTCGAGCACGACCCGCAGGAGATCTGGCGCAACGTGCGCACCGTCGTGGCGGATGCACTGAGCCAGGCCGAGCTGAACCAGAAGGACATCGCGGCCGTCGGCATCACCAACCAGCGCGAGACCACCGTCGTGTGGGACAAGAACACCGGCGAGCCTGCCTACAACGCCATCGTGTGGCAGGACACCCGCACCGCGAAGATCGTCGACGAACTGGGCGGCGCCGAAGGCCAGAACAAGTACAAGGCCCGCGTCGGCCTGCCGCTTGCCACCTACTTCTGTGGACCCAAGGTGAAGTGGATCCTCGACAACGTCGACGGCGCCCGCGAACGGGCCGAGGCCGGTGACCTGATCATGGGCACCATGGATTCCTGGGTGCTGTGGAACATGACCGGTGGCACCGACGGCGGCGTGCACGTCACGGACGTCACGAACGCCTCCCGCACCATGCTGATGGACCTGAAGACCCTCAGCTGGGACGAGGAGATCGCGGCCGACATGACCATTCCCCTGTCGATGCTGCCCGAGATCCGCAGCTCCGCAGAGGTCTACGGCGAGGGCCGCGAGAAGGGCATGCTGGCCGGCGTCCCGATCGCCGGCATCCTGGGCGACCAGCAGGCCGCCACGTTCGGCCAGGCCTGCTTCGAGGTGGGCATGGCGAAGAACACCTACGGCACGGGTAACTTCATGCTGATCAACACGGGCACCGAGGTCGTCCCGTCGGAGAACGGCCTGCTGACCACCGTCTGCTACAAGATCGGCGACAAGGACGCCATCTACGCCCTCGAGGGCTCGATCGCCGTGACCGGCTCGCTGGTTCAGTGGCTGCGTGACAACCTGGGCATCATCTCGTCGGCTCCCGAGATCGAGAAGCTGGCCGCCTCGGTCGAAGACAACGGCGGCGCGTACTTCGTGCCGGCGTTCTCCGGCCTGTTCGCCCCCTACTGGAAGTCCGACGCCCGCGGCGCGCTCGTCGGCCTCACCCGCTACGTGAACAAGGGCCACATCGCCCGCGCCGTCCTGGAGGCCACCGCCTACCAGACGCGCGAGGTGCTCGACGCCATGGAAGCAGACTCGGGCGTGAAGCTCGCAGAGCTCAAGGTGGACGGCGGCATGACGGCCAACGAAACCCTCATGCAGTTCCAGGCCGACATGCTCGGTGTCGACGTGGTGCGCCCCGTCGTCGCTGAGACCACGGCCCTCGGCGCGGCCTACGCGGCCGGGATCGCCGTCGGCTACTGGGAGGGCGAGCAGGATGTCATCGACAACTGGGCCGAGGACAAGCGCTGGACCCCGTCGATGGACGAGGCTGAGCGTGATCGCAAGTTCCGCCTGTGGAAGAAGGCCGTGACCCGCACGTTCGAGTGGGTCGACGAAGACGTGAAGGAGTGATCCTTCCGGCTGTGCTTTCATAGCTGGTTCCCGCTGCGCCGCAGGGCTTCCGTCAAGGAGGCCCTGCGGTTCTGCGTTTCGCCAGCTCCCGGCTCGACGGCAGAGTGAAGTTGTGCACCAAGTCCGCTGCACAACTTCACTCTGCCCCCTCGGGAAGTAGCCTTGGCGCATGGCTGAGCCAGTGATCCTGAAGATCGACGGTCCTGAAGGTCAGCGCGAGGTGAAGTTCTCCTCGCCGGACAAGGTGCTGTGGCCCGACGATGGGGCAGGCGCCGTGACCAAGCGCGGCCTCGCCGACTACCTCCTCAGGATCTCCGACGCCTTCCTGCACCTGAACGGGAACCGGCCGATGACGCTGCAGCGGTTCCCTGAGGGGATCGAGGGCGAGGAGTTCTTCTCCAAGCGGCCACCCCGCGGCGCGCCGGATTTCCTCCGGACAGTGATGTGCACCTACCCGTCGGGCCGACGGCACGAGCAGCTCCTCTTCGACGAGCCGGCGGACCTCGCCTGGGCCGCGCAGATGGGCACCATCACGTTCCACCCCTGGCCGGTGCGTGAGGACGACGTCGACAACCCCGACGAGCTGCGCATCGACCTCGACCCCCAGCCCGGCACCGACTTCAAGGACGCCGTCAAGGCCGCCCACGCGCTCCGCGAGGTGATGGCCGAGGTGGGCCTCAAGGCCTACGCCAAGACCTCCGGCAACCGCGGCGTGCACGTCTTCGCCCGCATCAAACCAACGCACGAGTTCCGGGACGTGCGCCACGGGGTCATCGGCATCGCCCGGGAGCTCGAGCGACGGATGCCGGATCTGGTCACCACCAGCTGGTGGAAGGAGGAGCGCGGCCAGCGCGTCTTCGTCGACTTCAACCAGGCCAACCGCGACCGCACCATCGCCGCCGCCTACTCTCCGCGCCCCCTTCCCGGTGCCCCGGTGTCGATGCCGGTGCGCTGGGAGGACCTCGACGACGTGGAGCCGCACCAGTTCACCGTCCACACGGCGCCGGGCATCGTGGCGGAGCGCGGCTGCGCCTGGGCCGACATCGACGACGAGGCGGGCACCATCGACGGCGCCCTGGCCCTGTGGGAGAAGGATCTCGAACGCGGGCTCGGCGAGCTGAACTTCCCGCCCGACTACCCCAAGATGCCCGGCGAGCCGCCTCGGGTGCCGCCGTCGAAGCGCCGGGAGGATAAGGCCGACGACGACTACCTCGCGCCCAAGGCCGAGCGCGACGCCGAGTGGGGCACCGCCGTCGTGCCGCCGTTCGGGCCGATGCTGGCCAAGCCGGTCAAGAAGCTGCCGAAGGGTGAGTACCTGTTCGAGCCCAAGTGGGACGGCTTCCGCTCGATCATCTGGCGCTCCGGCGACAACGTGGAGATCGGCAGCCGCAACGAGCGCCCGATGACCCGGTACTTCCCGGAGCTGGTCGAGGCCATCATCGACAACTTCCCGGACCACTCCGTGATCGACGGTGAGATCATCATGATCGACCCCGAGACCGGGGACCGCCTCAATTTCGACGCCCTGCAGCAGCGCATCCATCCTGCCGCCTCGCGCATCGAGAAGCTGTCGAAGCTCATGCCCGCCAGCTTCGTCGCGTTCGACGTGCTGGCCCTCGGCATGGACAACTACACCGAGAAGCCGTTCAAGGAGCGGCGCAAGGCGCTGGAGAAGGCGCTGAAGAAGGCGAAGCCGCCGATCTACCTGACCCAGGCCACCAGCGACGAGCCGACCGCAATGGAGTGGTTCGAGCAGTTCGAGGGCGCCGGGCTCGACGGCGTGATCGCCAAGCCGCTGGGCGAGGTGTACCAGGAGGACAAGCGCGTCTTGTACAAGCTCAAGCACGAGCGCACGGCCGACTGTGTCGTGGCCGGCTACCGCCTCTACAAGGGCGAGACCGAGGCGATCGGTTCGTTACTGCTGGGCCTGTACACCGACGACGGGACGCTCAACTCGGTGGGCGTGATCGGGTCGTTCCCGATGGAACGGCGGCGCGAGCTGTTCGCGGAACTCCAGACCCTCGTCGACGAATCCGATGCGCACCCATGGGCGGAGATCGCCGCGGCGCAGCGCACGCCGACCTCTGCGCAGCATTCGCGGTGGAACGCGAAGAAGGACCTGTCGTTCGTGCCGCTGCTGCCGGAGCGGGTGGTGGAGGTGAAGTACGACCACATGGAGGGGGACCGGTTCCGGCACACGGCGCAGTTCGTGCGGTGGCGCGACGACCGGGAGCCGGAGTCGTGCACCTACGACCAGCTCGAGGAGCCGCTCAGCTACGACCTGGACAAGGTGCTCGGGGCCGGCTGACCTGCCCGGTTACTTCAGCGTGACCTCGGCTACCTCAGCGCGGAACCCGCCCTCGACGGCCGGCAATTCAGTGAAGTACACCAGCACCCACTGGCTCTCCACAGGCTCCGTGAGGGTGATGGTGGCCGTGCCGGTGGCGGCTGGGTCTGCCCCGACGATCTCCCAGTCGGCCTCGGTGCGCATCGATGGGGTCTCGCCCTTCGGCACCCGGATCTCCACCGAGGTGGCGCCCACCAGCGTCAACGACACGCTGCTCACCGTGCGCGGCTCGCCCAGGTCCAGCAGCAGGCCCACGCCGGGCTTCAGCCCGCCGAGTTTGGGGTTGCGGAGGTAGCGCATGGTCTGCCAGGTGGTGGCCGGGTCCCCGTCGACGACATTGGCGGCCCGGTCTGGCACTTCCTCGTTGTTGCCGCCGTCGGTCTCCGGGTCGAAGTCGGTCACCTCTGCCACGGTGATGGGCCCCGACGCGACGGTGCTCTCGCCGTTGCCGGGTGTCGTCTCGCCTGGCGAGACCGGAATGGCGCTGGTCCCGCCGGGGGTGGTGGGGTTGGCCGGCTGCGGATCGTTGCCGCCGAAGAGGCTGAAGACCAGTGCGATGGCGAGCCCGATGACGGCCAGCGCCAGCAGGATCCACCAGAGGCGACCGTTGCGGCTGGGGCGTGCGCCCTCCCTGACGGGCGCCTCGTCCTGGCGCGACTCCCGGCCGAAGCCGAAGAGCGAGTCGTCGTCCGCGGCAGGGAGCGTCACGGTGGGGGGCGCGGCCACAGCGTCGTCGGAGCGGCGGATGACCTCCGTCTCGCGGAACAGGGCGGGGCGGGGCGGAACGTCGTCGAGGCCGTGCCACGAGCGCACCCGCTGCTCCAGGTCCAGGGAGGCATCCGCGGTGCCGAGCACCTCGTCGAGGGCGGCGACGAGCTGCGAGGCGCTGAGGATGCGCGGGACGCTCAGGTCGCCGCGCTCCGTGAGCGTGGCCGAGCAGATCCGGTCGAGGGCGGGCGAGATGCCCACCTGCACCGTGTGGGCGGGTGCGGTCTCGCCGGCGATGATGGGGGCCGCCGGCAGGTCCCAGGCGGCGCCGCCAGGCCAGTGGCGCACCAGGGTGGCGTACAGCAGGCTGCCGAGGGCGACGACGTCGGCCCGTTCCCGGGTGGACCAGGCCGTGTCCTCCGCGTCGCCGCGGGCCAGCGTGGCCTCGATCCCGAAGCCCACCAGCCGCACGGCGCCGGAGGTGGTGATGATGACGTTGTCCGGGGTGATCTGCTCATGGAACAGGCCCTGCGCGTGCACGCCGACCAGCGCATCTGCCAGTTCGCGCACGATGTAGGCGGCCTCGATGGCGCTCAGCGGACCCTTCGATAGCAGGTCCGTCAGCGAGCGCCCGAAGGCGTACTCGGCCACCACGTACGCGCCGATGCCCTGGTCGCGGTCCACCGTCTCGTCCGCGTCCAGCACCCGCAGGAAGCGCGAATCGGTGGCGGCTGCACCCTTGCGCGCGGCCCGGAGCAACTCGGGGCTGCGGGGGTCGCCGGGGGCGAGCACGTGCACGACGACATCGCGCGACAGCACCTGGTCGTGCGCCCGCCACGTCTCCGCGCCATGCCGCTCGGCGAGTTGTTCGACGAGTTCGTAGCGCGTGTTGAGCAGCGTGCCGACGCTGGCGATCTGCCCCTTCTGCTCCTCGCGGAAGAGACCCTCCAGGTCCAGCGGACCGGTGGGGTCGTCGTCGATGTCGGGTTCGGGATGACGGTCCATGGCGATGTCCTCAACTTCAGCTCCGGCGGCGACCTCGTTGTCGACGGGCCAGGCGGGGTGGGCATCGAACGTGCGCTGCACGATCGGGGGACGGTTACGGATGACGGTGGGCGGCCCCGAGTCGAAGTCGAGCGGGCCGGTGATGGCGGTCATGACGAGCGCCTCGTCGTCGCGGTCGGCGCTGTCATCACGGTCGCCGTGCGGCGCGTCCGTGGCGGGCTGGGCCCCCGGCGTGGCTGGGCCGCGGCGGCCGAAGCGGCTGCTCAGCAGGGTGGAGAGGCTGGTCAGCTCGCGCACCTTCAGCAGCTTGCCGATGCCGACGAAGCTGCCGAGGATCAGCAGCCCGCCCAGCGCCAGCGCCACGACGTTGCCCAGGAACTGGGAATCGATCAGGCGGGTCAGCCAACCTGCAAGGAAGTAGGCCGGCACGCCGCCGACGGCCGAGGCCAGCAGCAGCCGGAGGATGTGCATCCCGATGGCCCCGCCGTCGATGCCCGGCACCCGCCGCTTCAACAGCCGCCAGGACACCAGCACTCCGGCCAGATAGGCGACCGAGTAGGCCAGCGCGAGCGCGGTGGCCACCCACGAGGACGGCTCGTCCATCCAGGCCTGCGCGGCTGAGACCAGGCCGATGGCGCCCACCATGTTCAGCCCCGCGATGAGGACCTGCACGAGGAACGGGGTGCGGGTGTCCTCCAGCGCGTAGAAGGTCCGCAGCGTCACGAACTGGACGGTGAACGGGATGAGCCCGAGAGCGAAGGCCATCAGGGCCCAGGCCACCAGGTCTGAGCTGGAGCGGCCGGCGCCCTGCCCGAACAGGATCCCGGTGGTGGGCTGGGCCAGCGCGAGGAACACGACGGCGGCCGGGACGATCACGATCAGCGCGAGCCGCACCGTCTTCATGAACTCCTGGCTGACGCCTTCCGTGTCGCCTGAGGCCGCCAGGCGGGAGGCGCTGGGCAGCATGGCGGTGGCCAGCGACACCGTGATCAGCGAGTGGGGGAGGATCCACAGGAGATGCGCGTTGGCGTAGGCGACGACGCCGGCGCCCTCGCCGGTGGCCGTGGCCGAGGTGGCGAGGCGTTGCACGACGACCAGCGCGAGCTGGTTCACGGCCACGAAGCCGATGGTCCACTTCGTGAGCGAGAAGGTGTGGCCGAGGCCGGTGCCCTTGAGGTCGAAGCGTGGCCTCAGCTTGAAGCCCACCTTCCTGACGTACGGCAGCAGCACGAGGGTCTGCACGGCGATCCCCGCCGTCGACCCGATGCCCAGCAGGAGGATCTGCGGTGTGGTGAACGCCTGGCTGTGGTCCTGCTGGTTGCCCCAGACCACCAGGTAGGTGCTGAGCACGATGATCGCCACCACGTTGTTGGCGATGGGGGCCCACATCATGGGGCCGAACTTGTCGCGGGCGTTGAGGATCTGGCCCAGCAGGAAGAACGCGCCGTAGAAGAAGATCTGCGGCAGCGTCAGGAACATCAGCGCGATGAGGGAGCCGTACTGCGCCGCCAGACCGGGGTCACGCCAGGAGCCGGAGGTGTAGATCCCGGCGACGATCGGCGCCCCGATGGTGACCAGCACCGCGACGGCGGTGATGATCAGCATGAACGCCGTCATGATGCGGTTGGTGTAGGCCTCCCCGCCGTCCTCGTCCTTCTTGATGGCGCGCACGATCTGCGGCACGAGCACCGTGTTGAGGGCGCCGCCGGCGAAGAGGATGTAGAGCGAGTTGGGCACCATGTCCGCGAGGCCGTAGATGTCGGCCTGACGGGTGGCGGTACCGAGGATGAACGCGAGCAGGGCGACGCGGACGACGCCCAGGACGCGCGAGATCAGAGTCCCCGACGCCATCACCGCACTCGCGGAGACCAACCTCTTCGTACTGCTGACCTGACTCACTCGCTCCCCTTCGGCGGAAGGCCTTGATCCGCCCGCGCCCGTTCGCGGCGGACGGCGGCGATGCGCCACGCGGTGCCTCCCAGCACCACTGCACCCGATACGACGATGATGATCCAGCCGACGCGCCCAAGATCGGTGGCTGTGATTTCGATGGGCGGGCCCTCGGAGAGGAGCTGGCCCTCTGCGGTCACCAACCGGGGCCGCACCAGGGCGACTCCGTTGGCGGCGGCCTCCGGCGTGATCGTGATGGTGGCGGTGCCCCGTGCAGGCACCTCGACTGCCTTGACGCCCGGCACGCTGATGCGCTGCGGGGCGTCGGAACTGAACTCGACCCCGACGACGATGGGGATGTCCAGTTCGTTGCTGAGCGTGGCGGGGAACTCGTTGACCCGCGCCCCCATCACGTAGTTGGCGGCGGCCCGCAGCGTGACGCGGGAGAGGTCCACCTCCGCCGGCGACGCGGCGTTGAGGTAGTCGACGGCGGCCGCCTCCGTCGGGAACCCCTTCGAGTAGACAGTCGCCCCCACGGCGGCCAGGTCGTAGGCCTCCGCGCTGGGGGTGAGGTCCGCCATCAGCGAGGCGTTGCCGGTCTGCTCGTCCAGCGCCGCCACCAGTTTCTGGTAGGCCGCCGGCGTCTGGGCGTCGGCCCAGCGCAGCGGCTCCGCGGGGGTGGTGGTGGCGGGGACGTGCTCGCGGTAGGGCGCGAGCTCGTTGTCGATGGCGGCGGCCTCCGGGGTGTCGATCACGTACAACGGCGGGCGGGGCGCGAGCAGCTCGTCGGCGATTTTGCGGGCCAACTGCACGCCGGCCGGCAGGGCGGTGACCGCGCCCTGCGGGGCTGCGGTGAGCACGCGGGGCGGGCCGACGCTGGCGCCGGTGGCGTTGCGGATCACCACGGTGCTGAATTCGCCCAGTTTGCTGACCAGATCCGTGTTGGCGCCCTCGTCGAGGACGGCCACCGACGGCAGCTCGAGGAGGTCCTCGGGCGTGGCCTCGCGCGCCCAGGCCAGCACACGCGGCAGCTGGCCGGTCGCGTCGACGCGGACCAGATCCGGGTTGGCGAACGGGAGGCGCCACAGGCGACCGTCGTCGGCCAGGGCGTCGACCCGCTCGATCCAGCGCAGGGCCACCCCGTTGGCGGGTCGTGCCTCACCGGCGACGGTGTGCTCGGCGCTGAGCCACTGCACGGCCTGGTAGAGCGCCGGGTCCACGGCGCTGATGACGCCGGGTCGTTCGGCGGAGCTGAGGAGGGTCTCGAGGCGGCCACTGAGCTGCTCCGTGAGGGAGTCGTCGAGGAACGTGCCGTCCGGCAGCCACGACGGGGTGCCCGCCAACACCACGAGGGCGCTGGAGCCCACCGGCTGCTGCGTGGCGGGGGTGACGACCTGGGCGCGGCCGACCACCATGTTGTCCCCGTCGTCGGGGATGCCGCGCACCTGGACGCCCAGCAGGTAGACCGCGTCGTCGCGGCTGAGGGGGATCTGGGAGGGGGCCTCGGTGATGAGCTCGGCGACGGTGGCGCGGACGGTGAAGTTGGCGCGCTCGCCGGGGCCGAACGGCTCGTCGCGGGTCAGGATGTCGAGGTTTCCGGCGGCCTCTTCGAACAACCGGTTGCCGACGGGCAGGTTCGCGGTGATGGAGGTCAGCTCGTCGGTGGTGAGGATGGGCACCGGGGCGCGCCAGAAGTGCACGTTGACGTAGCGGATGGGGGTGGTGGAGACGTTCGTCAGCCGCCCCTGGATCTCGACGACCTGCTCGGGGTTGTCCAGATTGAGCGTGGGGGTGGAGATGGAGGTGATCTCCACATCGAGGTATTCGGAGGCTGCGTTCGCCGTCGACGGGGTGCCGACGAGGCCCATCGCCAACAGCATCGCTGCCAGCAGGGCACGCAGCAACCGACCGACCATCACCGTCTCATGGTAGACGGGCCGCGGGAAGATTGAGTTGCGCGCGCTCCCGGAGGGCGGATCCGGCGCGGCCCTCGACGTGCGCGGCGGCGGCCGCCAGGGCGTGCCGCAGCCACTGCGTCGGCTCATCCGAGGCGAGCCGGCCCCAGGCGAGGCCGGCCACGAAGGAGTCGCCTGCCATCACAGATTGGATGGGTCGCTCGACGGGCAGCGAGCCGTACTCCGCGGCAGCGTGCGGGTCCGGGACATAGGCCACCCCGCGCGCCCCCAGCGACACCATCGGTAACCGAACCCCCGCGCGGCGGAGGACCTCCAGCGCGACGGCGACCCGGTCCTCCTGCGGTGCGGCCGCGACCTCCGGGATGGCCAGGATTTCGTCGTCGTTGGGCTTGAACGCCAGCACTCCCGGCACGTCGAGAGCGGCCACGAGGGCGTCCTTCTGCGCATCGACCACCACCTCCGCGCCGCGTTCCAGCACCGCGCGGGCCACGTCTGCCCACGTGGTGACGGGCAGGCCGGTGGGGGTGGATCCGTTGAGGGTGACGATGTCGCCCGGCTGCACTTCCGCCAGCAGGGCGTCGACGAGGGGGCGCACGTCGGCCGGTCCGGAGAGGGTGAAGCCCTGCGCGACGAAGTGCGCCGCCACCTTCTCGCCCGCGGCGTCGATGAGGGTGAGGTTGTGCCTGGTCGCGCCCGGCACGGTGACGAGCCGGTGCGCGATCCCCTCCGCCGTGAGCCAGCCCGAGTAGTCCTTCTCGTCATCGGCCCCGACGAGGGCGTAGGCGACCGTCGGCACGCCCAACGCGACGGCGGCCCGGGCGCAGCTGATGCCCTTCCCTGAACAGACGCTCCGGAAGGCGTGCATGGGGGAGACGCCGCCCCAGACGGGGTCGCCGACGGTGAAGTAGTCGTCGTAGCCCGTGTTGAGGGTGACAGTGCGCAGAGTCCGCATGCCCTCAACCTACTCACGCCACCATGTCGGCGTCGCAGGATTGCCTGCGTCGCTGTCAGGCCGGCGCCGGGGCAGGGCAGCTGTCGGTCGTCGTAGAGTTCAGTTGTGCGCAGCATCATTCGGATCATGGCTACGGCCAGGGAATTGTGGCCCCTCTACGTCAGTATCGTCCTGGGGGCCATCCTGGTGTCGGCCACCGCGCTGCTCACGCCGTTCGTGATCGGCCGGGCCACCGACACCGTCGTCAGTATCGCCTCGGGCGACGGCGGCAACTGGACGGACCTCATCTGGTACGCCGTCGTGTTGCTGGTGATCGCGCTGGCCAACTCGCTGCTGACCAACATCGCCGGCTACTTCGGCGACCAGATGTCGGTGAAGCTGCGCGCCATCCTGTCGGGTCGCTACTTCCACAAGCTCCTGCGGCTGCCGCAGCGCTACTACGACAACGAACTGACCGGCAAGATCGTCAGCCGGCTGAACCGGTCCATCACCTCGATCACCGACTTCCTGCAGACCTTCGCCAACAGCTTCTTCCCCACCGTCGTCACCTTGCTCGCAGTGCTGGTCATCACGGCGTTCTACTCGCCGTGGCTGTCGCTGCTGCTGATCATCATCTACCCGACGTTCGTGTGGCTGACCGCCATCACCTCGCGGCGGTGGATGGTGTGGGAGAAGCAGAAGAACGACCACTACGACATCGCCGGCGGCCGCTTCGCCGAGGTCATCGGCCAGATGCGCGTGGTCAAGTCCTTCGTCGCGGAGAAGCGCGAACTCAAGGGGTTCAACGAGCACTACGACAACACGCTGACCCTCACCAGGTCGCAGTCCGCATTCTGGCACCGGATGGACTTCTGGCGCCGGGCCGCCCTCGACCTGGTGTTCTTCGGCGTCTACGCCATCATCTTCGTCCAGGCTGCCCGCGGCGACTACACCGTCGGCGCGATGGTGCTGCTCATCCAGCTCACCGCCATGGCCCGCCAGCCCGTCACCTCCATGAGCTACTGGGTGGACCTCACCCAGCGCGCCGTGGTGGGTAGCGAGGAGTACTTCAACGTGATGGCGGAGATCGATGAGCCCAACAACGCTCTGGAGTCTGAGCCCACCGCGGAGGTGAAGTGGACCGACGACGACCCTGTCATCGCGTTCGACGACGTCGACTTCGGCTACGACGACGGTGACGGCGGCAGCGACAACCTGGTGCTGCGCGGCATCGACCTGGCCGTCAACCGCGGGGAACGCGTGGCCTTCGTCGGCGAATCCGGTGGGGGCAAGACCACGCTGGTCAACCTCATCATGAAGCTGTACCCGGCCACCCGGGGCGAGATCCGGGTGCATGGCCAGTCCGTCCGCGACGTGCCGACGGTGGCGCTGCGCAAGGCGATCGGCGTCGTGTTCCAGGACGCGAACCTGTTCAGCGGCACCATCCGCGAGAACATGGAGTACGGCCGCCCGGGGGCGACCGACGAGGAACTCACCGTCGCGGCGCAGCGGGCCAACGCCTTGGACTTCATCTCCCGCCTGCCCAACGGTTTCGACACCGAGATCGGCGAGCGGGGTATCAAGCTGTCCGGCGGCCAGAAGCAGCGGCTGTCCGTGGCGCGGGCGCTGCTGAAGGACGCGCCCATCCTGATCCTCGACGAGGCCACCAGCTCGCTCGACACCAAGGCCGAGCGGGCCGTCCAGGCCGGGCTCGAGGAACTGATGGTGGGCAGGACGACGCTGATCATCGCGCACCGCCTCTCCACCATCGCCTCGGTGGACCGCATCGTGACGCTCCGCGAGGGTCGCATCGACGAGGTGGGCTCTCCCGCCGAGCTGGCGCGCTCCGGAGGCATCTACGCCGAACTCCTGGCGCTGCAGGGCTCGGAGAACAAGGCGGACAAGGCACGCCTGCTCGCGTACGAGATCACGCAGTAAACGCACCGGCGACTTCTGACTCAGCCCGTGGCGCCGGACCTGTCCAGCAGCGCGTCGATGTCGCGGATCACGATGCCCCGGCGGCCGTGGAGGCCGAGCACGCCGTCGTCGACGAGCTTGCGCAACTGGCGGCTGAGCGTCTCGGGAGTGGTGCCCAGGTGCGAGGCCACGTCCTTCTTGGCCATCGGCAGTTCCACCTCTGCCCCCTCCGGAGTGGAGGTGGAGGGTAGATCCAGCAGGTAGCTGGCCAGGCGCGCGCCGACGTCGGTGCCGCTCATGGCGGCCAGCATGCGCTCGGCGTTGGCCAGCCGCTCTGACTGGACCTGCAACATCCGCACGGCGATGCCGGGATAGCGGGCCACCAGGGCGGCGAGGTCGTCGTGGTCGAAGGTGCACATCGACGTCTCGGTGTCGGCGTAGGCGTAGTGGGTGGGGCGACGGCCCAGGACGAAGGCGTCCTCCCCGAGCACGTCCCCCACGCTGAGCACCCGCACGACGTGTTCGCGGCCGCCCTCGGACAGGTGCACCACCCGGACCCGGCCGGAATGCACCACGAAGAGGCGGCGGCTGCGGTCACCGGAGGCCACCACCTGGTCGCCGGCGTCGAAGTGCAGCGGACGGGCGAACCCCGCCACCTCCAACTGCTGGGTGTGGTCCAGGCCCTTGAAGATCGGCACGAGGGAAACGCAGGTATCTCCGGTTGACATAGCTCAAGTATGCACCCGCCTGCTCGGTTGGCGCTTGACGCCGATCAAGGAACCGGTGGCGGTTCCGGCGTAGCTTCAACTCATCGGCAACAACGCCGGAATGAAGAGAAGGAACCGACATGACCACGCAGACCACCACCCACACCATCCTCCGCGCCGAGGGCTTCAGCTGCCCCTCCTGCGTCGCCAAGATCGAGAAGGCCGTCGGCCAGCTCCCCGGCGTCGCCCTCGTCAAGGTTCACTTCGCCTCCTCGCGGATCGAGGTCGACCACGACGACCAGGCCACCAGCGTCGACGACCTGGTCGCCGCCGTCGCCAAGGTCGGCTACACCGCCCGCCCGTCGGCTTTCTGAGGGGTCAGGTAGCCATGCATGCCCGTCTTCATCGCTGGGCGATCCCCGCCGTTTCCGGCGCCCTGATCGTCGTCGCACTGGTCCTCGGCCAGGTCGCTCCGTCCGTCGGCGAGTACTTCATGCTCGCCGCGGCGGTGGTGGCCGGCGCCCCCGTCGTCAAGAAGGCCTGGCTCGCCCTGCGGGTCAAGGTCATCGGCATCGACCTGCTGGTGGCCGTCGCGTCCATCGGCGCGATCGCCATCGCCAACTACTGGGAGGCCGCAGCCGTCACGTTCCTCTTCGCGTTGGGTCACGCCCTCGAGAACGCCACCCTCGCCAAGACCCGCTCCGCGCTGGCCGAACTCGTCGCGCTGGCGCCGACCACCGCCACGGTGATCCGCGACGGCGAGCAGGTCGAGGTGCCCGCCCACACCGTCGGCATGGGTGAAACGGTCGTCGTCAAGAACGGTGGTCGCGTGCCCGTCGACGCCGACGTGGTCAGCGGCCAGGCCGCCGTCGACGAGGCCGCCATCACCGGCGAGTCCATCCCGGTCGAGAAGTCGGCTGGCTCAGAGGTGTACGCAGGCACCATCGTCGCCGACGGCTTCCTGACGCTCAGCGCTACCGGTGTCGGTGCCGACACCACGTTGGCCCGCATCGTCCACCGGGTGGAGGAGGCCCAGGACGCCAAGGCCCGTACCCAGCAGTTCATGGAGCGCTTCTCCAAGTGGTACACCCCCGGCATCATCGCGCTGGCCGTCGTCGTGGGCCTCCTCACGATGGACCTCGAACTGGCGCTCACCCTGCTCGTCATCGGCTGCCCCGGCGCGCTGGTGATCTCCGTGCCCGTCGCCCTCGTGGCCGGCATCGGCCGCGCCGCCCGCGACGGCATCCTCATCAAGGGCGGCGAGTTCCTCGAGACCGCGGCCAAGATCGACGTGGTGGCGCTGGACAAGACCGGCACCATCACGCGCGGCGAACCCCGGCTCACCGACATCCGTAGCCGGACCCTCAGCGACGACGAGGTCCTCCGCTGGGCCGCCCAGGCCGAGGCGGGCTCCGAGCATCCCCTCGCCGTGCCCGTCCTCGACGAGGCCCGCGAGCGCGGCATCACCGTCCCTGCCGTCCCGGAGCACGTCCGCTCCGTGCCCGGCCACGGCGTGGTCGCGATGGTCGAGGGCCGCGAGGTCGCCGTCGGCAACCTGGCGCTCATGGAGGAGATCGGCGCGGAGTTGAGCTTCGCCCGGTCTGTCGTCGAGGAGTTGTCGTCAGCGGGCCAGACGCCGCTGGTCGTCGCTCTGGACGGCACCGTGATCGGGGCGCTCGGGGTCGCCGACACCGTCCGCGAGGAGGCCGCCGAACTCGTCGCCTCCCTCCACGCCGCAGGCGTCAAGCGCGTCCTGATGCTCACCGGCGACAACCAGCGGGTCGCCGACTCCGTCGCCGCCCAGGTGGGGATCGACGACGCCCGCGCGTCGCTGCTGCCCGAGGACAAGCTGGAGGTCATCCGCAAGCTCCAGGCCGAGGGCCACACCGTGGCCATGGTGGGCGACGGCGTCAACGACGCCCCCGCGCTCGCGCTGGCCGACGTCGGTATCGCGATGGGCGCCGCCGGCTCGCCGGTGGCCGTGGAGACCGCCGACATCGCGCTGATGACCAGCCGCCTCAGCCGCATCCCGGACGCGATCTCGCTGGCCAAGCGCGCGGCCGGCGTCATGCGGGCCAACATCGTCATCGCCCTGATCACCGTGGGCACCCTGCTGGCCGGCGTCCTGTTCGGTGGCGTCACCATGGCGATCGGCATGCTCGTCCATGAGGCGTCCGTGCTGGTGGTCATCATCAACGCGATGCGCCTCCTGCGCCGCAGGAGCAGCGCCTCGCAGCCCCGGCTGCGCACCGGGTCGGGCGGCACCCAGCGCACCGCTGAGCGGAAGCCTGAGCTGGTCCGCTGAACCTGCCCCATCGAACCTGTGCGGCGTCCTGCCGCACAGGTTCGATCTGCTTCTCCCCGAGCGGCCCACGCGTCGATAGCATCGATCGGCAACAGAGCTGAAGGGGATCCGCATGCCGTGGTTGGAGATCGTCGGGTGGCTGGGCTCGATCCTGGTGGTGTGGTCGCTGACGCTGGGCAGCGTGCTCCGGTTCCGCTGGATGAACCTCACCGGGTCCGTCATCGCTGCCGTCTACAACGGGATCATCGAGGTGTGGCCGTTCATGGCGATGAACGCCGTCATCGTGCTGATCAACATCTACTGGCTGAGCCGCCTCTACCGCGAGCGGCACGACGCCGCCGTCTACGAGGTGGTCCCGGTCAGCCCGGACGACGCGTACCTGGCGCGGGTGCTCAGCGTGCACGCCGACGACATGGCCGCCACCCATAAGGGCTTCAGGCCCGAGCTGCTCGGCTCTGGGGGCCGCCACGCCTGGCTGGTGGTGCGCGGCGACGAGACCGTCGGCGTCACCGTGGTGCGTGACGACGGCAACGGTGAGGGTGTCGTCGAACTGGACTGGGTCAGCCCCCGCTTCCGCGACTTCACCCCCGGGGAGTTCGTCCACCGGCGCTCCGGGATCTTCGAGGACCTGGGCCTGGAACGGGTCGTGGTGGAGCGGCCGGACAAGCACCTGCGCGAGTACCTCAGCCGGGTGGGCTTCGCGCCCGACGGCGACCGCTGGGTGCGCACCGTGTGACACCGTTGCGCCACGCAACGATTTTCGGAGTCGAGTGGGCCAGGCGTACATTGAGCGGTTGTGACCAAACAGCCAGCCACCTTTGAATTCGCGACCATCCGGTGGGCGTATTTCGGTCTCGTGATCGGTATGTTCAGCGCCTCGATCTCGCAGACGATCGTCGGCCCCGCCATCCCGCGCATCGTCGCAGACCTCGGCGGCCTCGCCTGGTATTCGTGGCTCTCCACGATCGTGATGCTCGTCAGCGCCGTGGTCACCCCCATCTCGGGCAAGCTGTCCGACATCTTCGGCCGCCGTCGCTTCTACATCATCGGCCTGCTGCTGTTCATGCTCGGTTCCGTGCTCTCCGGCATGGCGTTCAGTTTCTGGTTCCTCATCGTCGCCCGCACCGTCCAGGGCATCGGCATGGGCATCCTCATGCCGCTGTCGCAGACCATCCTCGGCGTGCTGATCCCGCCGCGGCAGCGGGGCAAGTACCAGGGCTACATGGGCGCGGTCATGGGCGCCTCGCAGGTGGCCGGCCCGCTGCTGGGCGGCTGGATCACCGACGTGTCGAGCTGGCGGTGGCTGTTCTACATCTCGATGCCCGTGGGCCTGCTCGCGCTGCTGATCATCCTGCGGCACCTGCACATCCCCGAGGAATACGTGCGCGGAAAGATCGACCACGCGGGTATCTCCACCATGACCATCGGTGTGTCGGCGGCGCTGCTGGGCATCAGCCTGGGCGGGCAGAACGGCTGGGCCGAGCCGCAGGTCATCGTGCTGCTGTTGGTCGGTGTCGTCTTCAGCGTCGCCTTCGTCTGGGTGGAGCACCGGGCCGACGAACCCATCGTGCCGATGCACCTGTTCCGCAACAAGATCTTCACGTTCTCCACGGTGGGCGCGTTCTTCATGAACATGGCCATGATGGCGGTGCTGATCTACGTCCCCGTCTATGCCCAGGGCGTGCTGCAGGTCTCCGCCACGGAATCCGGCCTCATCCTGATCCCGATGAACGTGGTGCTGTTCGCCATGGGCATCGTCGTGGGGCAGCTCACCAGCCGCACCGGTCGCTACAAGGAGTTCGCCGTCGCCGGCGCCGTGGTGCAGGTGATCGGAGCGCTGTTGATGTTGCGGCTGGGGGAGGATTCCAGCCGCCTGGAACTGGTGGCCTCCACCGCGGTGCTGGGCTTCGGCTACGGCATGGCGTTCCAGATCTACGTGCTCGCGGTGCAGAACGCGGTGCAGCGACGCGACCTGGGGGTGGCCACCTCCGCCCTCCAGTTCTTCCGCAACATCGGCAACACGCTGGGCACGGCCATCGCCGGCACCATCATGACCACCCACCTCATGAGCGGCATCGAGCAGCGCCTGACCCCCGAGCTGGCGGCGCAGGTGCCCACCGGCGGCCTCAACCCCAACGCGGTGCTGCATCCCGTTGACCTGCTCTACCTGCCTGAACCGCTGGCCGACCTCCTCCGCTCTTCGCTGGGCGACGCCATGCAGGCGGTCTTCATCATCCTGCCCGTGCTCACGCTGCTGTCGCTGGTGGGAACGATGTTCATCAAGGCCGTGCCGCTGCGCGACACGCTCGCCCAGCCGGAGGAGCGTGGACGCGAACTGCTCGACGCCACCGCTATGTCGTCACCGGACCAGGAGCGCGTGCGGCTCACGCCCGAGGACTCCCACGCCCGGAGCAAGGAGCGCATCCTGGGCGCCCACCTCGTGCTGCTCGCGGAACAGGTGCGCGACGACAACCCCATCCTCCGCGACGCCGTGGCCGAGTTCGGCGGCGGCGACCTGGGCAGGGGCCTGCAGATGCTGCGCTCCACCGGCACGATGCTGCTGACCGAGGACCCGGACCTGATCGACGAGCACGAGGCGTTCGCCGTCGAGATGTCGAAGCGTGGCCGCAGGGAGCGGATGCTGAGCGAGCAGATGACGGCGCGCCTCGACGCCGTGGCCGAGTTGGTGGCCCACCGGCCGACGGGGGACGTGACACGCCCGCGGATCGACACCGCAGAGGGCATCGACGGCGCCGGGTTGCGTCGGGCCGTGATGATGCTCGACAGCGCGCTGGTGGCGGACATCGCCACCCGCCGCTGGGACCGACCGTGAGCAATTGGATGGGGTCACGGCGCGACACGCCGGGAAATGCGGCCTGATCAGGCGGCGACCCCATCCAATTGCTCACGGATGGTCAGCGCGGCGACCCGCCCCGCCCGGGTGGCGCCGATCGTCGAGGCCGAAGGGCCGTAACCCACGAAGTGGATCCGGCCGTCGACGGCCGACGTGGTGAAGGTGTGCGGATCCCGTGGCGCGAGCAGTTCGATGCCGCCCTCCGGGGAGCGCAGCCGCAGCGGCGCCAGGTGGCCGATGCTGGGCCGGAAGCCCGTGGCCCACAGCAGGACGTCGGCCGGCTGGAACGATCCGTCGGCGAAACGCACGCCGTCGGGCTCGATGCGGGTGAACATGGGCCGACGGGCGGCGTAGACGCCCATGGCGGCCGCCTTCTGCTCCTGCGGACGCAGCATCAGGCCCGTCACGCTGACCACGGACCTGGGCGGCAGACCCCGCTTGACGCGCTCCTCGACGAGCGCGACGGCCTCGCGCCCGGCGTCGGGATCGAACTCGGTGCTGCGCCACACGGGCGGGCGGCGGGTGACCCAGGTGAGGTCCGCCCGGCCCGCGAGCTCGCCGAGGAACTGCACGGCCGAGGCGCCGCCGCCGACGATGACGACCTTCTTGCCCGCCAGCGCGGCCGGCCCGGGGTAGCGGGAGGTGTGGAACTGCTCGCCGCGGAAGGTGTCGGCGCCGGGGTAGTACGGGATGAACGGCGTGTCCCACGTCCCAGTCGCGTTGATCAGCGACCGCGCCCGCCAGGTGCCGCGGGTGGTGCGGACCAGCAGGTCGCGGGTGCCGGGGTCCGACTCCACGCGGCTGACGCGCACCGGCCGCTGGACGGGCAGGTTGAAGCGCCGCTCGTAGTCAGCGAAGTATTCGGGCACCTCGACGTTGGCCCGGGCCGCGCCGTCCCAGGCGGGCGCGTCGGTGCCCGGGAGGTCGGCAACGCCGTGCACGTCGTGCATGGTGAGCGAGTCCCAGCGGTGCTGCCAGGCCCCGCCCGGCGCGGGGTTGGCGTCGAGCACGACGAAGTCGATGCCGAGGCGTTGCAGGTGGTGGGCCGCGGACAGCCCTGCCTGTCCGGCTCCGATCACGACGGTGTCGACGTTCATGTCAGGTACAACAATACTTGAACATTCAATATTCCGCGTCGGGGTGCGGGTCAAGGCCGAGTGAAGTTGTGCAGGAAGTCCGCTGCACAACTTCACTCTGCCTGAGCCTGGGCGTGAGCCGAATCTAGATCCAACGTCATCAGAGACCCCGAATCTAGATTCGGCGCGCGCAAGGTCAGCGGCCGGGCGCCTCGATCACCTCGAGGATCGCCGGGCGCAGCTCTGCCGGGGTGATCACGCGGTCCACAGAGCCCACCTCGACGGCGCGGTGGATGGAGTGCACGCCGTCGAACTCGCCCGCGATCTCGGAGATCTTCTCGGCCCGCACCGCGGCCCGGGCGTCGGCGAGTTCCAGCTGCAGCGGGGCCCGGTCCTGCGGCGCCGCCTCCTGCAGGCGGTTCTCGAGCTCCCGGACCCGGGCGTCGGCCGCCGTGCGCTTCGCGACGTCGCCCGCGAAGACGACCGCAGCTGCCGGGGCGCCGCCCAGCACCGAGGCGTAGGAGCCCTCGATCGCCAGCACGGTCATGTTCTCGTTGAGCTGCTTGGAGAACACCACGAACGCGCCGCCGTGGTAGCGCGAGATCACCACGAAGACGATGGGGCCGTCGAAGTTGACGATGGCCCGGCCGATCTCGGCGCCGTACTCGAGCTGCAGGTTGCGCATCGACTCCGGCGAGCCGTCGAAGCCGGACAGGTTCGCCAGCACCACCAGCGGACGGTTGCCCGACGCGGCGTTGATGGCGCGGGCCGCCTTCTTCGACGAACGCGGGAACAGCGTGCCGGCGGTGAAGGTGTCCGGGCCGTCGGTGGGCGGGAAGCCCGCGCGCGGGACCGGCTTGGACTCGATGCCCAGCACGCTCACCGAATGGCCGCCGATCCGGGCGTCCATGACGACGGCGGTCTCCGCGTCGGCCATGCCCGCCCAGCGCTCCACGCGCGGGTGGTCCTGGTCGCACACCGCGGCGATGACCGCGCGGATGTCGAACGGCTTCTTCCGGTCCGGGTTGTGCTCGCGGGAGAAGATCTGGCCCACCGTCGCGAAGTCTGAGCCGTCGCAGTGGTGCGGGAAGTCCGAGATGTCGCGGCTGCCCGGGTCAGTGGTCTCAGCCCGACGCGGCCCCGTCTCGCCCGGGGCCACGTAGGTGTGGTCGTAGTGCGACATCAGGATGCCCATGGCGGCGCCCAGGTTCGGCGCCCAGTACTGGGCCTGGCCGTTGGGGCCCATCACGCGGTCGTAGCCGCCGATGCCGAAGTTGTCCTCGGCGGAGACGCCACCGGAGAAGTCCAGCGACTGCTTGCCGGTGAGCACCATCGCCGAATCCGGCGTCATCACGAGGATGCCCTTGGTGTGCATCAGCATGGTGGCCTCAGCGTTCCAGTACGGCTGGGCGCCCACGTTGATCCCGGCGACCACGACGTTGATCTCGCCGCCCGCCTGCGTGAACTCCACGATCCGGCGCAGCGCGGCGGCCACCCAGTCCATGTTCTCGGTTCCGGATTCCATGGAGATCCGGGCGCCGGAGGACAGCGTGAACCACTCGACGGGGACGCGCATCTCCTCGGCCAGGTTGATGGCGGCGATGATGCGTGCGCACTCGGGCTCGGCCACGGCGCCCAGGCCCTTCGTCGGGTCGCCGGACAGCACGATGCGGGTCATGCCCTCCGGGTGCAGCGCGGTAAGGGTGGTGACGCGGGCGCAGATGATGCCGGCCTTGTTGCGGCCGGGCTCGCGGTCCACCTCCACCAGGCGACCGTCCGCGTCCAGATCCAGCTCGACGAGGGACCCGCCCTCGCCGGCGAGGCTGGCCGACAGTTCGTACGGGTACACCAGGCCACGACGGCGGGCGCGGAGCACCTTGCCCGCGTAGTCGTCGAGCGGCTTGAGCGGCTCGGACGGCGGTGCCGTCACCGACGTGGTGACCCCGGAGCCGGGCTTTGCGTGGAACCGGACGGCCAGGGGCCGCAACTCCTGGGTGCCCGCACCGTCGCGGGTGAGGAAGCGGGCGTGGCAGAGCACCTCTTCGATGCCGGCGCCGTCGGACAGGGGGGTGATCCGGTCCTGCAGGGGCTTGATGTCGTTGACGGTGAGGTCGACGGGCGGCCACACGTAGACCCACACGTGGTTCATGTCGAGCTTCGACCCCGCCGAGCCCCGCGCGGAGCGGGTGCGGCGGATCGCCTCGAGGCAGTTGGAGACCGCCCGCTCGGCGTGGGGGAGGCCGATGAGCTGGCCGGCGTCGTCGCGGACCACGCCCAGTTGGCGCACCTGGGCGATGGCCACCAGGCGGCGGTCGTCCGGGTTGGACTTGGCCACCGCTTCGTAGAGCAGCACGTCTTCGGGGGCGGGGAGCCGCGTCGTGTCGAACTCGCGGAGACGCCACAGGTCGAGGCGGCGACCGGTCATCGGGTGCAGGGCGCGGACGTTGGTGTTCTCGCGGAGGGTCCGCACGCCGTCGATGTCGTCGAAGGTGAACGCCCGGTACTCGACGGTGCCGTCGGCCAGGCAGACTCCCACCGCCACGCGCCGGGTGGCCGGGTCCCAGGCCCAGGTGTTGAGGAGCTCGGCCAGCTCGACGCCGATGCCTTCCTCGTCGGGCGTCTCCGGCCAGGCGACGTAGAGCTCGGCCACAGCGTCGTATCCCTCGGGGCGGGCCGCGAACTGCTCGTTGACCAGGCGCTCCAGGGCGCCGTCGGTCAGTTCGTCACGGGTGCCGACGGTGGTGACGAAGCGGCGGGGTCGGCCTTCGAGCAGGTAGTCGGCGATGACGACGGCGCGGCCGTCGACGGTGAAGCGGTGGATGTTGCTGAGATCGTAGTCCGCGTAGTACTTGTGCAGCAGCACCTCGAGCATGGGCTCGTGGGCGGGCACGCCCTGCGCGAGCCTGCTGGCGAGGTAGTTCGCCGTCCATTCGTGCACGCCGGCGAGCTTGGCGACGCGCTCCTCGTAGTCGACGGCCTGCGGGTTGGCGACTAGGGCCTCCAGCTCGGCGCCGAAGCCGGCCAGGATGGAGGCGCGCTCCGCGTCCACCTGCGGCTGGTCGAACCAGCGGAACCTGACCGAGCGGGCGATGTCGCCGATGACGGGGAAGCGCAGCTGGGTGGCGCGCAGGAGGCGCTCGAGGTCGGCGCGGGCCGAGGCCGCCCGGTCGGCGTCGGGGGCCGGCTCGTCGATCCAGCGGTCGAGGATGCCCAACACGATGGGGACGTCGGCGGCCTGACGCTTCTGCGCCAGGAAGACGCGGAACACGGCCTGCTCCAGTGCGGGGAGGCGGTCCAGGGAGTCGACGCCGTAGTGGCTGAGCACGCGGCCGAGGCGATTGATGAACTGGCCGGGGAGGCCGGCGCGCTCCGCGTCGAGGGTGGTGAGGTAGCGGTGGAAGTGTTCGCGGTCCGAGTGGACGCGCAGTTCCGTGTTGTCCTGTTCGCCGACGGGGCGGTTGCGCGACAGCTCGGCGAGGTCGGCGAACAGCGCGATGAGTTCGATCTCGCCGGGGAGAGTGTCGATGCCCTGCGCGCGGGCCTCGTCGCGGGCGGCCAGGTAGGCCTTGAGCGTCTTGGCGGCCGGGTCGACGTCGTAGCCCATGAGGACGGCCGAGAGTTCGGCGCGCAGCTGCGCCAGCCGCGTGGCCGCGTCGACTTCCTGCGCCTCGGGGAGGTCGACGGCGTTGGTCTCGTCGACGGCCACGCCGCCGTTGCCGTTGCCGAGGGGCTCCAGGCGCACCAGCGGCGCCATCGACTCCACCTGCGAGCCGGTCATCACGTGCAGCTCCTTCACCCGGGCCGCGAACGGGGCGGGGATGACGGTCTCCATCTTCATGGACTCGAGCACGACGACAGGGGCGCCGGCCTCCACCTCGCTGCCGACGGACACGGGGGTGGCGACCACCAGGGCCGGGGCGGGGGAGCGGAGCACGCCGCCCTCGTCGCGGGAGACGCGGTGGGTGACGCCGTCGACCTCGATCAGGTGCACGGGGCCGTGCGTGGCCGTCACCAGGCGGAAGCGCTCTCCGTTGACGGTGATGCGGCCGTGTACCTCGTCGAGCTTCTCGACGGCGACATCCGCGGTGTTGCCGTCCACGGTCACGCGGTAGCGGCCGGGGCCGGTGGCGTAGGCGGTCACGGAGTGGACGACGCCGCGCAGCTTCAGGTCGACGGTGAGGCCGGACTTGTGTTGCGTCTGGGGGCGGCCGCCGTGGGCGGTGGTGAGCAGTCGCTCGGTCTCGACGTGGACGTTGTCGTCGTAGCCCTCGATGGCCGCGGCCACCAGCGCGATGCCGGCGTGCTCGTCGGCGACGAGGCCACCCTCGGCGCGCACCCGGTCGATCCAGCCGGTGTCCGCCCACGCGACGGCGGCGGCGCGCCGGCCGGAGGCCTCGGCGCCCGTGACCTCGGGCTGGGCGAGGAGTTCCAGGATGAAGCTCTTGTTGGTGGCGCCACCCTCGATGACGACGGTGGTCTCTGCCATGGCGCGGCGCAGGCGACCCAGCGCTTCGGTGCGGGTGCGGCCGTAGGCGATGATCTTGGCGATCATGGAGTCGAAGTCGGCGGGGATGGAGTCGCCCTCGGCGACGCCGGTGTCGACGCGGATGCCGGGCCCGGCGGGGAGGTCCAGGCGGGTGATGAGGCCGGGCGAGGGCGCGAAGTCGCGGTCAGGGTCCTCGGCGTTGAGGCGGGCCTCCACGGCGTGGCCGAACTCGACGGGCTTGCCTTCGAGCTTGTCGCCGGCGGCGATGCGGATCTGGGCCTTGACCAGGTCGAAGTCGTTGGTCTCCTCGGTGATGGGGTGCTCCACCTGGAGGCGGGTGTTCACCTCGAGGAACGCGAACTGACGCTCGCCCGGGTGGTAGAGGAACTCGACGGTGCCGGCGCCCTTGTACCCCACCGCGAGCGCGAGGCGTTCGGCGGAGGCCTTGATCTCGTCGTTCTGCTCGGGCGTCAGCAGCGGCGAGGCGGACTCCTCGATGACCTTCTGGTTGCGGCGCTGCACCGTGCAGTCGCGCACGCCGACGGCCCAGGCGGTGTCGCCGTCGGAGATGAGCTGCACCTCGACGTGGCGGGCGCCGGTGACGAGCTTCTCGAGGAAGACGACGCCGGAGCCGAAGGCGCGCTGCGCCTCGTCGCGGGTGCGCTGGTAGGCGTCGGCGAGGTCTTCGGCGGAGTCGACGCGACGGATGCCGCGGCCGCCACCGCCGGCGGTCGCCTTGAGCATGAGGGGATAGCCGACGGCGTCTGCGGCGGCCAGCGCGTCGTCGAGGGTGTCGACCCCGCCGCGCGACCACGGCGCCACGGGGACGCCGACCTCTTCGGCGATCAACTTCGAGCCGATCTTGTCGCCGAGTTTGCGCATGGCGTCGCCCGAGGGGCCGATGAACGTGATGCCGAGGGACTCGACGAGGTCCGCGAAGGCGGGGTCCTCGGCGACGAAGCCCCAGCCCACCCACACCGCGTCGGCGCGGGCCTCGGTCAGCACGTGGCCGAGCAGGTCGTGGTTCAGGTAGGGGCGCTCCGACGCCGGTCCGAGCGGGTAGGCCTCGTCGGCCTCGCGGGCGAACATCGCCGAGCGCTCCGCGTCGGTGTAGAGCGCGACGGTGACGATGGGCTCCCGGTCCGGATGTTCCGCATTGAGATCGCGCACGGCGTGGATGAGCCGCATGGCGGCCTCTCCACGGTTGACGATGGCGATGCGTCGAAACATTCGAACCTCCTGGCACGACAACAGCCCCCTGTTGGGGGTTGGCGACAATCTGTCAGGTTAACGGCTCGTTTGGAAAACGACACGGCCATGTTGTCAGGGGATTTTCGGGCGCTCCACGCGGAAACCAAATCTCGACGCCCAACTTTGTTCGAACCCGACAGCAGCGGCCGATGGGCATGGGGTATGGGGCCACCTCGTGCGGAGGCGTTCGAAGATCCCGCCGCACTTCACCTGGTTCACTCGGCCGCCCCGGGTCGGGCCCGGTAGCTGTCCTTCAGGCGGCTCCGCCCCCCTCGGATCGGGGAGGAAAGCGGTTGCCCGCCACCTGGCCCACCATGCGCGATGCCACCGGCGACTCGGGGCTGGACGCGCACGTCTACTTCGACAACGACGCCCGCGGACACGCTCCCACGACGCGGTGCGACTGCTGAGCAGGCTCACACCTGGACAACCGGGGGACTTTGTCCAAAGTTTCGCCAATAAAGACCCACTCGTGCCCTAGGGTTCCCACATCATGGCCGCGC
The DNA here is from genome assembly GCF_022342445.1 of Tessaracoccus sp. ZS01. Taxonomy (NCBI): domain Bacteria; kingdom Bacillati; phylum Actinomycetota; class Actinomycetes; order Propionibacteriales; family Propionibacteriaceae; genus Tessaracoccus; species Tessaracoccus sp. ZS01. The sequence goes on from NZ_PQFE01000009.1 coordinate 108,868, forward strand.
GGTCATCCGCATCCCCAGATGAATCCAGGTGGTGGGCACAGTGAGCCTCGTCAACAACAACCCCGATCTACAGCCGTCGAAAGCTGAGCTGGTCATCTCCAAAGGATGGGTCCAGGGCATAGCACTGGTCTTCGTCTTCGGCTTCTTCGTGATGGGCTTCCTCGCCTACCGCACCTACACCGACGGCATGCCCCTCCCGCAACAGGTGGTGAGCGAGTCAGGGGAGGTGGTGTTCACCGAGGAGGAGATCACCTCCGGGCAACAGATCTTCCTCCGCCGGGGGCTCCAGCAGTACGGCTCCATCATGGGCCACGGCGCGTACCTCGGCCCTGACTACACGGCCGAGTACCTGCGTCTGGCCACCGAGCACGTCACCGAACAACTGCGGGACGGGGGCGTGCAGGATCCTGCGGCGGCCACCGTCGAGCACATGCGGGAGAACCGCTACGACGAGAGCACCGGCGTGCTGGTCTTCACTCCCGAGCAGATCAGCGCCTTCGAGATGCTCAAGCAGCACTACGCAGACTTCTTCGGCACCGATTCCACCAAGTACGGCTTGATCCCCTCGGCGATCACGGACCCGGACCAGATCCACGATCTCACCGCCTTCTTCGGCTGGACGGCCTGGGCCAGTTCCGCGGAGCGCCCGGGGCACGACTACTCCTACTCGAACAACTGGCCGCCGGAGCCCCGTGTCGACAACCGCCCGACGGCGGACATCCTCGTCTGGTCGGCGATGTCGCTGATCGCGCTGCTGGCGGGCCTCGGCGCGTTGTTCGCCCTGTACGGCAGGTGGAGCAAGAAGATCGGCTGGCAGTCGAGCGAGACCCCCACCCTGTCGTTCCTGCAGCCCGGCAAGGTGGGCATCACGAAGGCCCAGAAGGCCACCGGTTGGTTCTTCTTCGTCGTCTCACTGCTCTTCCTGGCGCAGGCGACACTGGGCGCCGCCGTCGAGCACTACCGCGCGGAGATCGACAGCTTCTTCGGTATCGACCTGGCCCGTGTCCTCCCGTTCAACCTCGCCCGCACCTGGCACCTGCAGCTGTCGCTGCTGTGGACGGCCGCCGCCTTCCTGGCCGCCGCCATCTTCCTGGCACCGATCATCTCCGGCCGCGAACCGAAGCGTCAGCACTGGCTGGCCTACGGCCTCCTCGGCGCGCTCACCGTGGTGGTGCTCGGCATGCTGGGTGGCACGGCGATCAGCACGTTCGGCCCCGAATGGGCAGAGGGCTCGATCTTCTTCGACCAGCAGTGGGAGTACCTGGACCTGCCGAGGTTCTGGCAGATCCTCCTGGTGATCGGCCTCTTCATCTGGATCATCATCATCTACCGCGCCATCCGCTCGCGGCTGCGCTCCGAGTCGAAGTTCAACATGCCGTGGCTGTTCTTCTACTCGGGCCTGGCCATCCCGGCCTTCTACGCCGTCGGGCTCCTCGCCACCAACGGCACGCACCTCACCGTCGCCGAATTCTGGCGCTTCTGGGTGGTGCACCTGTGGGTGGAGGACTTCCTCGAGTTGTTCACCACCGTGATGGTCGCCTACATCTTCGTGATGCTGGGTGTGGTGCGGCGAAAGATCGCCATCCAGATCATCTTCCTCGACGTCATCCTGTACTCGGTGGGTGGCGTGATCGGCACCATGCACCACCTGTACTTCTCGGGCACCCCCGTCGAGCACATGGCGCTGGGCGCGTTCTTCTCCGCCCTCGAGGTCATTCCCCTGACGTTCCTGACGGTGGAGGCCTGGGCCTTCCTGCAGTTGGGTTCGAAGCAGGAGTCGCGCAGCAGCGCGCCCTTCCCGCACCGGTGGGCCGTCATGTTCCTGGTGGCCGTGGGCTTCTGGAACTTCGTGGGCGCCGGCGTGTTCGGCTTCCTGATCAACCTGCCGATCGTGTCGTACTACCAGATCGGTACCGCGCTCACGGCCAACCATGCGCACGGCTCGATGATGGGCGTCTACGGCATGCTCGCCGTCGGCATGGCGCTCTTCGCGCTGCGCTACATCATCAAGCCGGAGAAGTGGTCGGACCGGATGGCGAAGATCTCGTTCTGGTGCCTCAATATCGGCCTGGCCTGGATGGTGTTCGCGACGCTGCTGCCGCTGGGCGTGCTGCAGCTGTGGCACTCGGTCAACGAGGGCTACTACGAGGCCCGCACGCTGGGCTACATCGCCGAGCCCGGCAACGTCATCCTCGAATGGCTGCGCATGCCCGGTGACGTGGTGTTCCTCGTCGGCGGCATCCTGCCGTTCGTGTGGCTCGCCTGGTGCGGGATCCGCCACGCGATCCCCGCCACGGTCACCGTCATGGAGCCCGAGACGCTCTTCGTCATCGAGCACGACGAGGCCAAGGAGGACCGCACCGGGCTACCGGTTCAGGCCGGCGTCGTCGCCGACGAGCTGCCGCCCAGCCGCAGTCGCTACGCCTCGGACAGGCGGGTACCTCCCGAGAATGAGGACCTCTCATGATCGACATCGAGATCGCCGCCTGGCTGGGCGCGGGCTACGGGCTGGTGCTCCTGCTGGTCGCCTACGGCATCGACTCGTTCGCCAGGCGGGCGCAGAGCCGCACGCAGGACGACCGCAACGGCGGTTTCGTCTACCACGAGAGCCACGACGCGTGGCTCTGCCCGGAGGACCAGTGGCTGTACCCGCGGTCCTTCGACCCGGACAACAGGGTGATGCGGTACCGGGGCAGCCCGCTGGTCTGTAACTCGTGCCCCGTCAAGGACAGTTGCACCGAATCCGACGACGGGCGCGAGATGCGCCGGTCGGTGGACCCGTGGCCCTCGTCGGAATCCGCGCGTTTTCACCGTGGCATCGCCTGCTCCGTGACGGTGCTGGCTGTCGTGTGGCCGGCCGTGACGGCGCTGGTGGTGGAGAACTGGACCAGCCAGGTGCTGGCCCTCGTCGCCGCGGTGTTGATCGCCGCGGGGTCGGTGCCGCTCTGGCTCTTCCTGCGCCACACCCCGGCAGACCCCCTGGGCGCGGTCGTCAGGACCGCGGACCAGACCCAGCGGGACCGCGAGGCTGCGGCCGCAGCCCTGGCCCGCCAACGCAGCAGCTATGCATCAGACAGGAGAGCTGACCATGCCAACTGAGGTCGTTCTGGCAATTCTCGCGTTCCTCCTTGTGGTCGCGTTCCTCATCTCTTCCTTCCGGATCGTCCGGGAGTACGAACGGGTGGTGGCCTTCCGTATCGGGCGGCTGCGCGGCGCCCTCGGCCCCGGCCTGGTGTTCCGCCTGCCGTTCCTCGACAAGCTGATCCGCGTGGACCTGCGGACGGTCACTCTGACCATCCCTCCGCAGGAGGTCATCACCAGGGACAACGTCACAGCCCGCGTCAACGCGGTGGTGATGTTCCGGGTGACAGATCCGGTGCTGTCGGTGATGTCCGTGGAGAACCACGCCGTCGCCACCTCGCAGTTCGCGCAGACGACGCTGCGCTCGGTCGTCGGCCGGGCGGAACTCGACACGCTGCTCGCCCACCGGGCAGACCTCAACGAGGACCTGGCCCACTCGATCGCCACTCAGACGAAGGAGTGGGGCGTCGAGGCGTCGGTGGTGGAGATCAAGGACGTGGAGATCCCGGAGATGATGCAGCGGGCGATGGCCCGGGAGGCCGAGGCCGAGCGCGAGCGTCGTGCCAAGGTGATCAGCGCCCGGGGCGAACTCCAGGCGTCGGTGGAACTGCGCGACGCCGCCCTCACGCTCAGCGAGGCACCCGCTTCCCTCCAACTTCGTTACCTGCAGACCCTGCTGGAACTCGGCGCGGACCAGAACTCCACCGTCGTCTTCCCGCTCCCGATGGACATCGTCGGCCCGCTCGTGCAGGCCGTGAAGAAATTCAACGGCGACGACGAGGCCGCTCCGCCGGCCCACAAGCCGGGCCTGGCCGTCGTCGACCGCCCCCTGGAAGGATGATCCCGATGACAGATCTCGACCCCGTCGTGACCGGGCGGCCCGTCCGCCTGGTGCCCACCGCGCCCGGCTTCTGGATGCTCACGCTCGGCGTGTGCATCGCCGCCCTGGCCCCGCTGCTCGGCTTCCTCCTCGGCGTCATGCGGCAGCGCCCGCAGGAGGAAGTGCTTTTCAGCCCGCTCTACATCGGCCTGTTCGTCGGCGTACTCGTGGGCGGTGCGGGGATGGTCCTGGCCGTCCTGGGCGGCATCCGCCTGTGGCGCCACCTGCGTCGCGCTCGGAGCCTGGAGGACGAAGCCACAGAAGCGGTAGCGTGAGCGCCGTGAGCATCCTCGACGACGCAGCCCGGGCGACATCGTCGCCCCCCGCAACCCGGTTCCGTTCGAACGCCGCGCCGGACCGGTTCATGCGCCGTCTCCTCGGCGTGACCGAGGCAGACAGCGCCTCGGGTGTCGGAGCGCACGCCGCCTTCCGCGTGTCCGTGATGTTCTCCGGGGTGCGCTGCCTGATCACCTACCTGCTGATCCCGGTGCTCGTGCCGGTGCTCAGCCTCGCGGGCTGGGTGGCGGCGCCCATCGGCATCGCACTGTGCGTCTACGCGGTGGTCAACGGAATCGTCAGCATGAAGAGGTTCTGGCGCTCGGACCACCGCCAGCGCTGGATGTACACCGGCTTCATGGCGGTGGTGTTCGTGGTGCTGGGCGTGGCACTCGTATCAGATCTCAGCCGATTGGGAGGCATGTCGTGAGCACCGAGAACCGGGAACAGTTCGACGTCGAGAAGTACCAGGCGGAGCACAAGCAGCCGAGCGAGGCGGAGAGCGCCATCCTGACCGTCCTGCTGTTCGTCTCCATGGTGGTCTTCGCCGTGGGCTGCACGATGTTCGGCTGGTTCCAGTAGGTCGCCGCAGGCGGGTGCTCCACGTTCACCTGCTCACGGCCAGATGTCGATCTCGCATCCCTTGTCGACGAGCGGCTTCAGCTGCGCCAGGTTGAAGATGGACGGATTCCCGGCCAACCAGCGCTGCTGCAGCGACGTGAGGCCCTTCAGGGGGGCCACGTCCCCCAGGCAGTTCTCCCTCAGGTACAGCATCTCGAGTGAACGACCGGCTGGGTAACGAGGGGGAAAATCTCGCCTTGGGATAATGCGCCGATGTCGCTCCAGGAGCGAGATCGAGACGATTTCCCAAGGTGAGATTTCATCACCTGTTCAGCGTAGCGTCAGCGAGCTTGCCCGCTGCGCGACCCGCCCGTCGCCGAGTTCGCCCTGCCGGGCCGGTCGGCCGCGGTAGGCCTCGATCAGGGCCGCCACCACCCGGGGGTCGGAGTCGATCTGGCTCACGCCCACCTGGAGTTGGGTCTTGTCGGTGGGGATCAGCAAACGGGCGCCCTTGATCTCCGGCGCGCCGCTGAGCTGGGCCCACGGCACGCGGGTCTCCTTCCCCATGCTCGCGACGGTGGTCACATGGCTGGGTGAGAGCACCAGACCGGGCGGGTTCCGGTACGTGAACCAGCCGTCCGCGATGCCCCACCCGACGATCAGCGCCAGCATGACGGCGAAGCTCATGCCGCCGTCGTCCGTGAGGTAGCCGGTCAGGCGCAGGGTGATGTCGACGAGCACCACGATGCCGGCGAGGCCGGTCAGCAGCAGAGGAATGAGCCGCGACGACGGCGCCGGGCCGATCCGCGTCACGCCATCGCCCAGCGAGAGGCGCAGGGTGCCCGAGCGACCGCGCCGGTTGAGGTACTGGGAGATGAGGATCGCCGAGAGCGCCAGAGTGATGGCCAGCGACGAGGTGACCAGCCAGGGCATCTCGTAGACGATGGCCAGCACCAGCGCCACGACCGCGAAGATCGGGAACAGGACGGTGCCCACCAACGCGGAACCGGGGAAGAGCGGCTCCTTCGGCGCATCGACTTCGATGACGGTGCGGGTCTCGTCCATGAGGTCCTCCGGGGTTGTGACTCCCTGCATCCTAGGGCCGCGCAGCGCGGGGGCAGACGCAGGACCGGCCCGCAGCGCGCTGGGGGACGCGCCGGGACCGGCCTGATCAGGGAGCGATGCGGGCTCAGTCGTCGTCGTGGTCGTCGTCCCGGTCGTCGTCCCGGTCATCGTCCCGGTCGTCGTCGTGGTCGTCGTCCCAGTCATCGTCGTCCCAGTCATCGTCGTGGTCGTCGTCCCGGTCATCGTCGTCGTTGTAGACCGGGGTGGAGGTGGTCTTCTTGACGGTGGCGGCCTTCGTCTTTGCGGGGGCGGCGACGGACGTCTTGGCCGGGGCGGGGGCCATGCCC